>JAUXUZ010000262.1 GCA_030680655.1 Phycisphaerales bacterium | reverse complement strand
CACGCCGCCCTCCGCGCTGTGCACGCCGCCTACCGCGCCGGCGACGTTGACACCCTCGTGAAGGCCGCCCAGAGGATCGACCTCCCCGACCAGCGCGACCTCGCCGTCGCCGACGAGATCTGGCACGCGCTGTGGCCGCTCGCCGGCAACGGCCTCACGGCCGACCAGGCGATGCTGTTGAGCAAGACCGTCCGCCCATACAGCTACGCGTGGGACACCATCATGGCCGCCGGTGCGCTCAAACGCACCGTCGGCTTCGAGGCCGCCACCGCGTTCTACGAACAGTCAAAGGCCAAAGCTCCACGCCCGGACATCCAGCGCGAACTCGACGCCGCGGCCTCAGCAGTCCTCCGCTGATGGTCTGCGCAAAGCCATAGATCCAATGGGTCCTATAGGACCTATCCACGCCAGCTCACCGCACACCCTGCCCCAACCACGCCGTCACACCCGCGTCATCGCGGCAAACTCTTTGTGCCGCTTCACCAACTCGCTCTTCTTCAGCTTCATCAGCCGGTCGAGCGAGAAGCTCTCGATGTTGAAGCTCGCCGCCACCGTTCCGTGGCTCGCTGCCTTCAGCAGCACCGGCAGCGTCACCGCCTTCGCCCCACCCTTCTTCACTGCGCCGGCAAGGTACCCCATCATGCCGCCGGCGAACGTGTCGCCCGCGCCCGTCGGGTCAACCACTTTCTCGGCCGGGTAGGCCGGCAGCGCCGCGATGCCGCTCTTGTGCACGATCAGGCTGCCGTGCTCACCCTTCTTCACCACGACGAACTTCAGCCCCTTCTTCCCGCCGTAGTCCTTGAGCATGTGACGCGCCGCCGTCACCGGGTTCTTCTTCCCCGTCAGCAGCTCCGCCTCGTCGTAGTTGAGCACCACACCGTCGATCGTCCGCAGCAGGCGCTCCAGCTCAACCTTCGCGTTGTTGATCCACAGGTCCATCGTGTCGGCCACCACCAGCTTGCGCTTGGGCAGCTGCGACAGCATCCCCATCTGCACCCCGGGATGGCTGTTCGCCAGGAACACCACCGCGCTGTCCTTGTACGCCGCGGGCACCGCCGGCGCCGCCTCCATCAGCACGCCCAGTTCGGTGAAGAGCGTGTCGCGGCTGTTCATGTTCTCGTGGTACTTGCCGCCCCACGCGAACGTCTTGCTCGCCGGCCGCACCTCCAGCCCCTTGGTGTCGATCGCGGGGAACTTGTCAAAGAACTTCCAGAACGCCTTCGGGAAGTCACCCCCAACCGCCGCCACCATCCGCACCTTCGTGTAGAACGAGGCCGCCGCACAGAAGTAGATGCACGACCCCCCCAGCACCTTCTCGGCCTGCCCGCTTGGTGTGTACACAGAGTCGATGCCAATGGTGCCGGTGACGATGAGTGACATAGGGCCGAGGATAGTCACCCCCTTCTCCCGCTCCCAGCGGGAGACCGTGTGTTCGGGCGCGAAGCGAACGAACACCGGAAGTCAATTCGTCCGCGCAGCGGCTTTCGTTCCCCGAGGCTTTGCGAAGGCGGATGGGGAGGCATTGTGGCAGCCCCAGTGTCCACAGCCGCCCGTACACTCGCCCGCAATGCCCCCCACCTCCTCAAAGCCCCGCATCCTCACCGGCGACACCCCCACGTCCACAGGCCTCCACCTTGGCCACTACGTCGGCTCACTCGAGAACCGCCTGCACCTGCAGGACGAGTACGACTGCTACTTCCTCATCGCCAACGTCCACGCCTTTACCACCCTCGCCGACAAGCCCGACCAGATCCGCGCCAACACCATCGGCATCGTCAAAGACTGGCTCGCCGTCGGCCTCGACCCAGACCGCTCCACCTTCGTCCTCCAAAGTGAGATCCCCGCGATCGCCGAGCTCACCTTCTTCTTCGCC
>JAUXUZ010000260.1 GCA_030680655.1 Phycisphaerales bacterium | reverse complement strand
CTGGTGAGGGTGAAACGGCGGGGCATCCTATTCAGCCGGCGCGCGGTGCCCGCGTCCGTGCCGCGATGGCCGTGATCGGGCGATTGCGGCGGTGGCTGTGCGCTACGTGAGCCGGGCCTCCTGATCATCGCACTGGGATCGACCGGGTGCAGCGCGGACGCTGCGTGGCGGCCGACCTGATTGCAGACAACCTCAAACGAAAAAGCCCGGGCATGAGCCCGGGCTGTGTGGTCTGTTGTTTAGTGAGTGCCGAGTACCGAGTCCGTCGCCGCGCTTAGGCGAAGTGGGCGAAGGCCTTGTTGGCGTCGGCCATGCGGTGGGTCTGGTCGCGGGTGGCCATGGCCTTGCCCTCGCCCTTGGCGGCTGCGTAGAGCTCGTCGGCGATCTTGTTGGCCATGGGGCGGCCCTTCTCAGCGCGGGCGCCGGTGATGATCCAGCGGAAGGCGAGCGCCTGCTGGCGCTTGCGGTTGACCTGGATGGGGACCTGGTAGTTGGCACCGCCGACGCGCTTGGAGCGGACCTCGACGAAGGGCTTGACGTTCTCGATGGCCTTCTGGAAGACCTCGATGGCGGCCTTGGGGGCCTCGGGCGAGGTCTCCTTGGCGAGCTTGGACTCGATGATATCGAACGCGTCGTAGATGATGCGCTGGGCGCTGGACTTCTGGCCGCGCTCCATGACGCAGTTGATGAACTTGGAGAGGACCAGGTCGTTGTAGCGGGGGTCGGGCTTGAGCATTCGGACGGATGCGGTGGGCTTGAAGGCCATGGTCGAAACTCCTAGAAATCTAACTGCGTCCCCGGGATCGTCTCGGCCTGCTTACACGGCAGGCGGAATCGACGCAAGCGGGACTGGGTGAGGAAGGCATTCGCCACTAGCCATCAGGCACTAGTGAAAGACAAAGAGAAGAGCAGGTTGGAAACCTGCTCCACGTGGTCGGTGGGGCGTCGATCAGCTGGTCTTGCCGCGCTTGGCGCCGTACTTGGAGCGGCCCTGCTTGCGCTTCTCGACGCCGAGGCAGTCGAGCGTGCCGCGGACGACGTGGTAGCGCACACCGGGGAGGTCACGCACGCGGCCGCCGCGCACGAGCACGATGCTGTGCTCCTGCAGGTTGTGGCCCTCGCCGCCGATGTAGGCGGTGACTTCCTTGCCGTTGCTCAGGCGCACGCGCGCAACCTTGCGGAGAGCGGAGTTTGGCTTCTTGGGCGTCTGCGTGCGGACGATGAGGCAGACGCCGCGCTTCTGGGGCGCTTCGTTGAGGTCACGGGTCTTGCCGCGCGCCTTTTGAACTTTGCGGGGGTTGCGGATGAGCTGGTTGATCGTCGGCATGGTTGTTCGCGGGGGGGGGACGTATTGAAGATGGGAACAGCCGCCCGGGGCTCCGGGCAAGGGGAGGATGATAGCGGGGTGTAAGGTGCGGGCAAGGGGGTATTCGGCCAAATGGCGAAGTCCCCCGCACTCATGGACCCGTGCCCGCTGGGTCAATCCTGACGCCGGAAGGCGAGGTAGCTGGCGTTGGCGATGGCCGCGACCGCCAGCAGGGCGGCGAATCCGGCGACGAGGAAGATCGCGATCGGGACGGTCGCCAGCGGGCGGCGGCCGGTCGGGATGGCGTTATCAGCGCTGGAGGCGGCCAGGAAATCAAAGCCCCATGCCGCGGCCTTCCAGGCGATGAAGGCGAGGACCAGGGCGCCAACGAAGTTGACGATGGCGAGTTGCAGGCGCTGGGATGTGGTTCGGGATTCGGGCATGGGGAGAAGCAATGGAGTAGGCGAGGGGCGGAGGCTGGGGTGGGGCGGCGGAGGCACCGACTCCTCAGAGCAGGAGTCGGTGGCACCCGGCAGGAGTAGGCGGCACCCGGGGTGAAGGTGTGACTACTTGCCGGTGTAGTCGATGAGGCGTGCGAGCTCGTTGCGGAGTGCGCTGCGCGGGACGACGCGGTCGACCATGCCGCCGTTCTTGAGGTACTCGGCGCGCTGGAAGCCTTCGGGGAGCTCCTGGCGGATGGTCTGCTGGATGACGCGCGGGCCGGCGAAGCCGAT
>JAUXUZ010000258.1 GCA_030680655.1 Phycisphaerales bacterium | reverse complement strand
CCTTCATCCCCTGGCGGCCCTGACAAAAAGGGCGCAGCGGCCCTTCTGCGATAAGCCGCAATGAGTTGAACCCGGCCCACGCGTACTCACTGATCGCGTCGTATCCACCGGCGACCACGACGTCCGCCTGGCCTGTCTCCAGAAGCGTCACACCCAGGGCAACCGCTCCAAGACTCGACGAACAGGCAGAGCAGGTTGTGAGTGCTCCTCCCTCGATGCCCAGCCCTTCGATGGCGAGCTTCATCGTCGCTGCGGCGAGGAAGGCGTTAAGCTCGTCAAGGTCACGGGTCCTCAGGAAGCGGCCGCCAGCCCTGATACCGTGAAGCGTCGTTCCAAGAACAGCGCAGACGCGCGAGGGTGCGTACCGCTCGGTGGCAACGAGCCCTGCATCTTCCAGCGCGTGCTCAATTGTCCACCGCAGATAACGGGCTTCCCTTGGGAGCTCTGGCCGGTACTCTCTTGGCAGGTCGAGCGCCTGGCCACCCACGCTCGCTTGTGGGAGAGGCGACTCGATGCCCGGCATCGGGGCCATGCCGCACGCGCCCTCCTGCACCTGCCTCCAGATCTGCTCGGCGTCGATGCCCAGGCACCCCACCGCGGCGACTCCGGTGACAACCACGCCGCCTGAGGATCCGGCTTGTTGCTCAGGCATGTTCTACATCCTCCTCGAAGGCCGCCCCCAGAACCAGCCACTGCTGCGGGTGCTTGGCAACCATCGACTCGAGCGACTCTGCGACCGCGAGCACCGCAGGATCGATTGTTGCTCCTGCACACACCTGCGGCTCGATCGCCGCGTGCATGTAAACGGCAAAGCGGCCAGATGACAGACGCACCGTGTAGACGGGGATAATGGGACACCCGGTCATCCGGGCCAGCCGCACTGCGCCGGTTGGAATCCGTATGTGACCGTGCAGAAACGGCACGCGTTGGGAGCGTTGACCGGGCATCGCCCGATCGGCCTGCACAACAACAACATCGTCGTTGAAGAGCCCGTCGCGGAGGCTCATCCACGTTCCAAGCCCATCGTCGATCGGTGCCTCAATCACGCCCAGCCGCCGGCGCATCCGCGCTCGCATCGACTCGAACGGTCCTGACGCGTCACGCCTGTACACCACGTGCACCCTCGGCTCGACCTGGCGCAGCGCCGCGAGCCCCACCTCGAACGACCCCATGTGCGCAGTCACCATGATCGCGCCGCGTCGTGTCGCCCTGGCTGCCCGGTAGCCCGCCTCGCCTTCGGTGCACTCGATCCTCTCGAGGAGCCGAGCGGCGGTATCGTGGCTCGACTGGCCGACGTCGATCACGAAGTCAATGAAGCTGCGCAAGACGCCCCTGGTGTACGCACGCTGCTCCCCGACGCTAAGGGTGCGTCCGAAGATCAGCGCTGAGTTGCGGCGTGTCTGCAGTCTCACCCGCCTTGACACCAGCGGAACAAGCCGAACGGCGATCGGAGCGCACGCGCGCGCGAGCGACGGCGCGTGCGTGGCCAACCAGAAAAACGGACCCAAAGCCCGAGGCGTTTCGGTTGGCGGTCGTGCCTCCGCTGGCTGGCGCGGGGCACGGCCAACTGCAGTGTGACGGTTGAGCGCTGGGGCGGTCTCGGGTTCCAGTTTGGCCGCCATGAGTTCCACAGTTTAACCAGACGCGGCGGAAGATGCAGGCAACCACGCCGCCCAGTCGTTACTATCGCTCCATCATGGGCGCCCACTTTTACCGAACCTGCAGGTCGGTAGGCCGTTTCATCCAGTGGCAGACGATGCGACAGGTCGTGCTTAACGCAGAGACTGCCGACCGCGCGGGCGGCTTCGTTCTGGCCTGCTCCCACCTTAGCCACCTTGAACCGTTTATCGTCTCTGGAGCCATCGAGCGTCACGTGCGATGGATGGCGCGGATCGAGTTCTACCAGCGCCGATGGCAGTCGTTCGCGCTCAACCACGGGGGTGCGTTTCCGATCGACCGGTTTGGCAGGTCACTCCCCGCCGTTCGCACCGCGGTCAGGCTCGCCCTGGCCGGCGAGTGCGTCGGCATCTTCCCCGAGGGGGGCGTAACCCGTGGATGCGAATCCGTGCTGCGCGGGGCGCCGATCAAGCAGGGTGTCTGCACGATCGCGGTACAGACGCGACTGCCGGTCATACCGGTTGTCGTTCTCGGCACCGATCGTCTCAACAGTGTCAAGCCGTGGCTCCCGCTCCGCCGAACCCGCCTGTGGATCGCGTTCGGCAACGATGTGCTGCCGCCGCCGCGGTCTGATTCGCGCCGCGCAGACCGCGCCGAGATGGCGCTCCGCCTCCGAAAAGAGTACGTTCACACCTATCAGCACCTGCTCAGTGCATCCCGCGGCGAGATCACCGACGCGATGGTTCCCTGACGCGACCGGCCATTTCCATGAGTGACGCTTTCTACAGAGCCGTGCGAACAATCGGCTCGACCGCGTTCTGGGTGAGCGGCTCTCCCGTGATCATCGGTCTTGAGAACGTCCCGCCCATCGGCCCATGCCTGCTCGCCGCGACCCATCAGAGCCCGTTCGACGTCGCCCTGCTTATCCGCCACACGCCCCGCCTGCTCGACTTTGTCAGCATCACCGAGGTCTTCCGCAACCCGATTGTCGCCTGGTTCTACGGTTCGCTCAACGCCTTCCCGCTCGACCGATCACGCCCAGACAGCAAAACCGTACGGGTCATCCTCGACCGCCTCGAGCGGTCCCGCGCTGTCGCGATCTTCCCTGAGGGTGGGTTCCGCCAAGGCCGTGAGTCGGTCGTCTTCAGCCGGCGCATCCGCTCCGGCACCGGGCGCATCGCCAGCATTGCCGGCGCACCGGTGATCCCGTGCGTGCTGATCGATTCACAAGCCTACAACCGGCCGTCCAGCTGGCTCCCGCGGCGCAGCACCCGCTACGGGGTGATCTACGGCCCACCGATCGACCCGGCGCTTGCGCCGGAGGCTATCGAGTCGAGGCTTGTCGACGAGTTCGTCGCTCTCCACGGGCGGCTGTCAGCGGCGATGACACGCGTCTAGCGGCCCGCACGCCGCGTCGAGAGTCGGAGCAGGATCGGCATCAGCAGAAGCAGCGCCCCCACGCCGGAGGCCACGATGCCGACAGCGGAAACAAGCCCGAGCGAACGCACCGCCGGAGTGTGCGAGAAGCACAGCGCAGCAAACGCCGTCGTCGTCGTCCCCACCGACAGCAGCACCGCGTGGGTTGTTGATCGCAGGTGAAGGAGCAGTTCGCCGCGCGTAGCCCCGTGGGCCCTGTACACCGACACCAGAAAGACCCCCGCGTCAACGGCGATGCCGTTGAGCAGCGGCACCGCGACGCAGTTGATCGGGTTGAACTTCTGACCCGTCGCGATGATGAACAGCACCGTCGTGCCGCCGGCAAAGACC
>JAUXUZ010000255.1 GCA_030680655.1 Phycisphaerales bacterium | reverse complement strand
TCTTCATCGGTGCGGTAGACGATGATGTCGTCGTGGATGCCACCGCTCTCGTTGCAGCAGAGCGAGTAGCGGCACTGCCCCTGCTTCATGTCGCGGATGCGCCGCGTGCAGACCCGCTCGAGGAACTTGCCCGCCTGGCGGCCGTTGATCTTGAGCCGCCCCATGTGCGAGACATCAAAGATGCCGCCGCTGGTGCGGCACTGGATGTGCTCGCCCGAGATCCCCAGGCCCGGCAGCTTGTAAAACAGCGGCATCTCCCACCCCGCGAAGGGAACCATCGAGCCGCCGTGCTTGACGTGAAAGTCGTAAAGCGGGGTCTTGAGCATGCCGCAGGGTAGACGGGGGAAGGCAGGAACACAGAGGACACCGAGGGAGGGGAGGACACAGAGGGGGGAATTGGGGCAAGGCAAAGACGGGTGACGGCGGCGAATCAGGCGGGCCATTTCCACGGGGCGTTGTCGATGAGGCGGACGGGGGGGAGGGAGACGGCGATGAGGGCGCGGCACTCGTTGCGGGGGGCGGGGGTGGGGGTGGTGAGCGTCGCGGCGTCGCGGATGACGGCGTACTGCACATCCTTGTCTGCAAACCCGGCATCGAGCAGCGTCCGCCGCATCGCCCGTTCGGCCGCATCGGGGGTGGAGTTGGCCGCGGCGCTCGCTTCGCACAGGGCGAGGCTGATCGCCGCCGCTCTCGCGCGGTCCCTCGGCGCGATGAAGCGGTTGCGGCTGCTCATCGCCAGGCCGTCGGCCTCGCGCACGGTGGGGGCGGCGAGCACCTCGATCGGCAGGCGCAAGTCGGCGACCATCGCCCGCACCACGGCAAGCTGCTGAAAGTCCTTCTCGCCAAAGACCGCTGCGCTCGGTTTGACGAGGTCGAACAAGCGAGCGACGACCTGGCAAACCCCCGCGAAGTGACCGGGCCGCAGCGCATCCTCGAGTTTCGGCTCAGTGGCCGCGCGCGGGAGCCTGGGCACGGCGATCGACTGCCCATCCGGGTAGACCGTCGAAGCGTCGGGGATGAAGACCGCGTCGGCGCCGGCACTCTGGCAGATGGCAAGATCGGCGTCGAGCGTGCGCGGGTAGCGTGCGAGGTCGCCGGCGTCGTTGAACTGCGTCGGGTTGACGAAGATCGACACCAGCACGGAGCGGCGGGCCGCGGCGTCGCTGTCGCGGATGCCCGCCGCGAGGCGCACCAGGGCCGCGTGCCCGTCGTGCAGCGCCCCCATCGTCGGCACGAAGATGCCACCGGAGCGGGAGAGCAGATCGGCTGGGTCGGTGATCACCTGCACGGACCCAGCGTAGGGTTTGGCGATGAACGCCGAACGGCAGATCTGGGTCAACCGGTTGCGGAGCGTCGCCATGGCGACGCTGGGCAAGCAGCCGCTGCTGCCTCAGCCCGGCACGTTCATCGACGAGCAACGCAAGCGGCTCGCGGTGGATGAGGGCCTCTTTGCATCGCTGCGGTCCGACACGCGATGGGGTGTGGGGGCGACCCAGGCGCGCGAAGGGGAGGTGCGCCTCTGGTGCGGGGCGCCCGTTGATGCGGTGGTGCTCCCGTGCGACGCGACCTACGCCGCGGGCGGGCGGGGGCTCCTTGGCGACTGGAACGACCAGCCCGCCGACACCCCGCAGGTCGCTACGGCGGTCTGGACCGACCGCGAACTGTGCGCGCTGCACGCCCTCTGGACGCGGGCCCGGAGCGCAGACCCCGCCGACCGTGCACGCTGGGCCCGGCGCGGCCACCAGGCGTGCCGCTGGCTGCTGGCGAACAAGCGCGACTCGGTCGAGGTCGCACTGCCCTGGTCGGCACATGTCTGGGTGCTCGTCTCCGAGAGTGAACCCCGCGAGTGGGGGTCCGGGCTCGGCACCGAGGCCCGCGTCTACGCGGAGAACCTGCTGCACGGCTGCCTGAAGGGGCGCGAGCGTCCGGGGGGGGGCCGCCGGGCGGCGTGGATTCTCTGGCACGCGGCGCGGGAGCTCGAATCTTGGTAGACTCTCCACATGCACCGCCCCTTCTGGACGGGGCGAAACCGATGGAGCCGGCAAATGACGATGCGGAACGGGCTGTTGAGTGCGGCGATGATTGCGCTGCTGGCGGGTGGTGTGCACGGCGCAGACGGGCAGGGCACACGCGCCCGTGAGGGCGCAGTCGCGATCATCAACGGTGAGGAGAAGCCGGTGCCAGCGATCGCGATGGGCGACGCCGATTCGGTCGCGATCATCATGAAGGCAGCCAAGGACAACACCAAGGTGATGGAGCACATCACCCACCTCACCAAGCAGATCGGCACGCGCCTCACCGGCTCGAGCAACCTGGAGAAGGCCAATCGCTGGTGCGGCAGCCAGTACGAGTCGTGGGGCCTGACCAACGTGCAAGTCGAGCAGTGGGGCGAGGTCGAGACGCGCTTCGACCGCGGCCCGAGCTCGCTGAAGCTCGTGATCAGGCGGAACCCCCCGGCCGCTCGCCCGCGGGCCGAGGGAGAGGCACCCGAGAGCGCGCCGCCCGCGTCCGATGAGCCTCAGTACACCACGCTCAAGGCACTCGAGTTCACCACGCTTGCGTGGACCAAGGGCACAAACGGCGTGGCACGCGGGCCGGTGGTCTGGATGCCCGAGACCGAGCAGGAGTACGCCCAGCTCAAAGAGAGCGGCAGGCTCAAGGGCGCGTGGGTCCTGGTCAAGGCGCCGCCGCCCGCCGGCCGGCGCGGCGTGCAGGAGGGCATGTCGTCTACGTTCACCCAGCGCCTCGACGCGCGTAAGTCGCTCGAGGACGGCAGCAAGAAGCTCGAGGAGTTCCCGCTGAAGCTCCGCGTGTCGCTGGAGGGCATCGCGGGGCTGATCTCCGCCAGCCGCGACGAGCGCGTGAGCACCACAGGCGTGCCGGGCTGGCGCACGCGCGCCGCCGCCGATGTGCCCGACGACGTTTCGATCGTGGTCCGCCGCAGCGACTACGACTCGATCAACAGCCGCATCGCCGACGGTGAGGCCGTCGAGATCGAGGCCAACCTCGACCACGCGATGACGGCCGGGCCGATCCCCGTGTACAACACCATCGCCGAGATCCGCGGGAGCGAGAAGCCAGATGAGGTCGTCATCGTCTCGGCCCACCTCGACTCATGGGACGGCCCCGGGAGCGAAGGGTGCACCGACAACGCCACAGGCTCTGCCGTGGTGCTCGAGGCGGCCCGCATTCTCAGCTCCGCGATCCAGCAGGGTGCCAAGCCGCCCAAGCGCACCATCCGGTTCATCAACTGGACCGGCGAGGAGCAGGGCCTGCTCGGCAGCAAGGGGTACGTCGACAAGTACAAGGACGAGCTGCTCAAGACCGTCTCCGCCTGCTTCGTTGACGACGGCGGCACCAACTACGAGGGCGGCCTGCCGTGCATCGCCGAGCAGGTTGAGTACCTCGCCGCCGCGACGGCGCCGATCAACAACCAGTTCTACAGCGAGACCGACAAGAAGTTCATGAACGTGAACATCAAGAAGGGCGGGCGCAGCCAGGGCGGTGGCAGCAGCGACCACGCGAGCTTCAACCGCGTCGGCATCCCCGGCTTCTTCTGGGATGAGGTCGGCCGCGCCGACTACGGGTACGGCTGGCACACCCAGAACGACAAGCTCGACCTGGCGATCCCCGAGTACCTCGTCCAGTCGAGCGCCTGCATGGCCGTGACGGCGTACAACCTCGCGTGCGCACCCGAGATGCTCCCGAGAGTGAAGAAGGAAGAGCCGAAGGCGCCCGTCGAAGAGCCGGCGAAGACCGAGGAGCCTGCGAAGACCGAAGGCTGAACGGAGCCTGAACTGAGCAAGCAAAGAACCCCGGCGAAGGCCGGGGTTTTTCATTTGGGCTTCCTTGCTCGCCCCGCCAGCGCGAACGACGCGAACGCACTGTAGTCTGTCGCGCGCAAGGCGAGCGTCCGCTGCCCTGCCCGCTGTGGGTGAGAGAACCGAGCCCGGGTCAGGCGTTGTCGAGCAGCTCAACACTCGCGAACGGCTTGCCCGAGAGCATCTCAAGGCTGGCGCCGCCGCCTGTGCTCACGTGGCTGAACCCGTCGGCGAGGTTGAACTTCTCGGCCGCGGCCGCGCTGTCACCGACGCCGACGATCGACGATGCGCCACCCTTGGTCG
>JAUXUZ010000237.1 GCA_030680655.1 Phycisphaerales bacterium | reverse complement strand
GATTGAGGAGCCGCAGCACGGGATTGGGAAGCTCTCCACCGGCGGAGAATGGTTCTTTTTGGCGGTGCTGGGGCGAAAAACCGCGATGGGGGGGCACCAGGCAGTGCTGAGTGCTGAGTCCTGAGTCGTGAGTGGGGAGATCTGGCCGGTGTTCGGGTCTGCCGGTGCCTTCGACTCAGCACTCAGGACTCACGACTCACGACTCACGACTCACGACTGCTTCCCTCCGGTGCCCCCGGTGCCGCGGATCGACTTCTTGATCGCCTTCAGGTCCTTCGACAAAGGGGGCGGTTTGAGGGAGGGCTTGCGCGTCGAAGGTATGAGCGATGAGTTACGAGTCACGAGGGGGGGAGCGGAAGAAGTCCTGAGTGCCGAGTCCTGAGTGCTGAGTGGGGAGGGATCGGGGCTGAAGCGGCGGTTGAGGATGGTCAGGAGGGTGGCCCCCCCGGCTTCGAGCATTGCGGGTGAGGTGGGGCGGAGGTAGACCTCGGGGAGTTGATTGGGGCCCTGCGGGGGGAGGATGGTGACTTGGCCGATGGATTGCGGATTGCGGATTGCGGATTGCGGATTTGAAGAGGGAGAAAGGCGCGAGGCATCCCCGAGCTTCTGCTCGGGGCTCGTGGAGCCGAGTGCCCAATGCCGAGTGCCGAGTGCCTCCGCCGTCGCGGCGGGGTTGCTGGTGCGGAAGATGATGTCGGGGTCGCGGATGAAGATGAGGCGGACGCCGGCGGCGCGGGCGCCGGTGCGGAGCTGGGCGAGTTGCAGGAGGCGCTGCGTCGGATCGGGGAGGTCGCCGTAGGCGGCGATGAGGTCAGCGCGGACCTTGCCGAGTTCCTCGGCGTTGGCGGCGAGGGCGATGCGGCGGTAGGCCTCCAGGCGCCGCATGTCGCTGGGGATGTAGGGCTTGGGGATGCTGCCGCTGACGCCGATCTCGATGGCGGTTTCGCTTGGGATGGCGATGGTCTCGTTCTTGAGGCCCTTGACGGCGCGCTCCAGGAGCTGGCAGTACATGTCGTAACCGACGGCGGCGATATGGCCGCTCTGCTCGGGGCCGAGGATGTTGCCCGCGCCGCGGATCTCAAGGTCACGCATCGCGATCTTGAAGCCGGCGCCGAGCATGGAGAACTGCTCAAGGGCCTTGAGGCGCTGCTTGGCCTTTTCGCGGAGCGGGCGGTTGTCGGGGAGGAGGAGGTAGCAGTAGCCGCGGTGTTTGCTGCGGCCGACGCGGCCGCGGAGCTGGTGGAGATCGGCGAGGCCGAAGCGGTCGGCATCCTCGATGATCATGGTGTTGGCGGTGGGGATGTCGATGCCGCTCTCGATGATGGTGGTGGAGACGAGGATGTCGGCGCGGGGTGGGCGCGACATGAACTTGAGCATGACCTCCTCGAGCTCGTGCGGCGGCATCTGGCCGTGGCCGACGACGATGCGGGCGCTCGGGGCGAGCTTCTGGACGTCGTCGGCGACGGAGTGGATGTCGTGAACGCGGTTGTGGACGTAGAAGACCTGGCCGTCGCGCTGCAGCTCGC
>JAUXUZ010000230.1 GCA_030680655.1 Phycisphaerales bacterium | reverse complement strand
GGGTTCGTGCCGGCGCAGCGGAACAACACGTACGACGTGCTGAAGGTGCACGACGGAGCGGACTCGCCGGACCTGCGGGTGAGCGACTGGTCGCAGCACCGGGCGCGGCGGCTGCACCATGAGAAGGCGAAGCCTGCGGCGGCGCCGGTTGAGGTGACGGTGAACCGGTAGCGCGGCGGGCTGGCTGCGGCTGAAGTCGAGCGGGTGCATGGACCAGCAAGCCCCGACGGGGGTGAAGGGGGTTGCGAGCGGCACGACGCCGAGGTTCATGGTCGCTGGAACGAGTGGTTGTTTTCTGGCGTTGGCACCGAGGATTTGCCCACTTTGCCATGAGTTTTTCCTCATGGTCGCGGGGCAATATTCGCACAAATTGAGGGATTCTTTCAGGATGCGGCCGCATTGTGGGTAGTCTCTTATGGGGGGACGTCTCGGGACGACAGTTGACCTGTACAGCCACTCCAAGGAGGATTCTCATGCCACGCACTTCAAAGCTATTGGCCGTGTTTCTGGCCGCAGGTTCTGTTTCGAGCGTCGCGCACGCGCAGTCGTGGGGATCTCCTGCCGACGGGAACTGGTTTGTGGCTGCGAACTGGTCGCCGGCGGCGGTTCCCACCGGTGCCGGCGCGGTTGGAACGCTGGGCCTTGCGGGGCCGTACACGGTGACGACGACGACCAACGCGCTGCTGGGGCTGAACATCCCCAACGGTCAGGCGACGCTCGCGATCAACGGTGGCAGTTGGGTGACGCTGGTGGGCTCCGGGCCGGGAGTGATCAACTCGCTGAACGGCCAGATCGTGGTGAACACAAGCGGCGCCTATGCCGGCACTAACCTTGTGATCGGGGCGCCGTCGGTGACGTTCAGCGGGACGGGGTCGATCCGGCTGAACGCGAGCGCATCGGACCCCAGCACGACGGTCGGCACGGCGTATATGTACCAGACCAACAGTGGTTCACTGGTGATGAACGCGGGCACCGCGCTCGGCGGGTTTGGTTGGGTAAACGGACTGCCGACAACCAACAGCGGCACGTTCACGGCCGACATCTCGGGGCGGCCCCTGCGCATCGAGGGTGCGACGCACCAGAACAACAACCTGTACACGGCGAGCAACGGCGGCACGCTGACGTTGGTAAGCACCACGGTTAACCAGGTTGGCGCGGGGCGGATCGCACCGGCCGCCGGTTCAAGCGCCCACCTGCACACGACCGTCGTAAATGGGGGTGCCGTGACAAGCCTGCCGGATGCGCGGGTGGTGTTCGTCAGTGGCACCAGCGGTCTCGCCGGCGTCACGATCAACGGGGGGATGGACCAGGTGGGTGGTGTGTCCACGACACTGGGCGCTTCGGGCATGGTGCTGGCGGGCGGGGCGACGTACACGGTGAACTCCAGCGCGGCGTATGCGGGGACGCAGTTTTACGTCAACACTCCGAACACACCCGTGAACGGGACTGGCACTCTGCGGCTCAACGCCAGCCCTTCGGATCCGGGGACGACCGTCCAGACCGCCGCGGTGAACGCCGTGCCAGGGGGCTCGCTGAGCATCGGCTCGGGTGTTGTGCTGGCGGGGTTCGGCTATGTTGGAGCGCCGACGACCAATAACGGCGTGTTCAACGCCGATATCACGGGGCGGCCGCTGCGCATCGATAACAACACCCACCAGAACAACAGCCTGTACACGGCGACCAACGGCGGCACGCTGGTGCTGGCGACCGACACGATCACTCAATCGCCCGGCGCCGCGATCACGGCGGTGGGCGCGTCGCCCGATACGACGGTGCCCTCGAACGTTCAGATCTCGAACACGACAGTGATCGGCGGCTCGATCAGCAGCAACAGCGCTGCGCGGGTGCAGGTGAACCCGAGCACGAGCGCGTTCCTGGAGAACGTGACGCTCAACGGCGGGCTCGACTGCTACGGCGGCTCGGTCGTTCACATCGACAGCCCCGGGATCACGCTCAGCGGCGGGGCCACGCTGCTGGTGAACACGGTGGCCAACTCCGCCGGAACGCGTCTTGTGACCGGCGACGCGGGGACCCTCATCGGCGGTAACGGGACGGTGCGGCTGAACGCCAGCACTTCCGATCCAAACACAACGGTCGGGACTGCGGCGGTGGGCGAGGACGGCGGAGCGGCGGGCGGCTCGTTCGTCTTCGCGCCGGGCGTGACGCTGGCGGGGTTCGGCATCGTGATCGATGTTCCGACGGTGAACAACGGCGTGTTCTCGGCCGATACCGACACGCGGCAGCTCCGCGTGCAGGGGAGCAGCCACCAGAACAACAACCTCTACACGGCGGAAAACGGCGGCACGCTCGTGCTCGTGGGAACGACCGTGAACCAGAGCGGCTCGGCGCGTGTGACGGCGGGGAGCGGGTCCACCGTCTACCTGAACACCTCGCGGATCAACGGCGGCACGATCGGCAGCCCGGCGGGCGGCACGGGCGTGGCGCTCATCGACGCCACGGAGGTGGTGCTCGACGCGGTGTCGATCTCGCGGCAGTTGAATCTGAGCGGCGGCGGCACGCTCACGCTGCCGACGAGCGTGACGCTGACCAACAACGCTCTGGTGACGATCAACACCGCCGGCAGTTACGCGGGGACTCGTGTGCGTGCGGACGGGACACCGACGCTGCTGAGCGGTACGGGCACGTTCCATCTCAGCGCGAGCGTTTCTGACTCGGGGACAACGGTCGGAACGAGCGACCTGGCTCGAAACGGAGCGATCCCCGGGAGTGGGTTCACGTTCGGATCGGGTGTCACGGTCGACGGCTTCGGCCGCATCAGCGACTGCCCGACGACGAACAACGGCAACGTCAAGGCGAACGTGGATGGACGACCGCTGCGCATCGACGGCAACTCTCATCAGAACAACAACCGGTACGAGGCGGTCAACGGCGGCACGCTGGTGCTTGTCGGTGCGACGGTGACACAAGGCCCCTTCGGTGTGATCAACGCGGGTGACGGTTCGTCAGTGAGCCTGAACAGCGGCACGACGGTCAACGCGGGTGCGTTCACGGCGGGCGGTACGGGCCGGTTTGTCGTGGCCTCTGCGTCGGCTATCGGCGGGGTTGTCAGCGGCGCACCGATCGATATCAGCGGTGGTTCATCGCTCTCGGTGAACGCAGCGGGTCTCACCAACAACGGGCTCGTCACGGTCAACACGAACGCGGACTACGCCGGGACCGCGTTCTACGCGGCCGCGCCGGGCGCCGCGATCGGCGGGTCGGGCGAGGTACGCCTGAACCGCAGCGTTTCAGACGGATCGGCAACCATCGGCACATCTGACCTGCGGCCGACGACCGCAGCTGATTCGTTCAGCTTCGGCAGTGGCCAGACACTCTCTGGCAGCGGCCGGACCACCGCGAACGTCTCGATGAGCGGCGTGATCTCGCCGGGCGTCGGGGTCGGTGGCGTCGCCTTCATCCGCAACGAGAGCGGCGCGACCCTCAGCTTCACCGACAACGGTCGGTTGCGGATCGACACTGCGAGCGTCGGGTCGTTTGACCGTCTGGTGAACGCGGGAGCGATCAATCTCGACGGCACCTTGATCGTGGATTCGGCGTTCGATGCCGCCCCGGGCACGGTGTTCGATGTGATCACCGGCGGCACGATCAACGGCCAGTTCGACACGGTGCTCAGCTCGGGCCTGAGCGCGCCGAAGCGGTTCGGGGCTCGCTATGACGTCCCCGGCCGTGTGCGGGTGACGGTGCTGTGCGGCCCGGCCGACATCGCCGGCCAGGGCGCCGACGGTAACGGTGACGGCGTGCTGAACAACAACGACTTCATCGTGTACATCGACCGCTTCTTCAACAGCGACCCACGTGCCGACGTGGGCACCCAGGGTGGCGTGCCGGGCAGCGACGGGGCGTTTGACAACAACGACTTCATCGTGTTCATTGATCTGTTCTTTGCCGGGTGCTTCTGAGCGTTCACAGGAGAGTGAGCTCAGCAGCGTGCGGCCCTCTTTCCACAC
>JAUXUZ010000222.1 GCA_030680655.1 Phycisphaerales bacterium | reverse complement strand
CTCGGGCGTCTTGCCACCGGGGCTCGTCCAGAGTTTCTTGGTCTCCATCGCCGCGATCATCTCCTTGGCCCGCATGGGAACCTCGGACGCGGCGAGCACTTGGGCGGCGGCGTCCAGAGCGCTCACGCGCTTGGCCTTGGGTTCCTTCGTGGGCTTGGGTGCCTTGGCGGCCTTCTCGCCCTTGGGCTTCTTGCCCTTCGTAGCCGCCTCGGTGCTCGCGTTGTTGGCGACCTTCTTGTCGCTGGGAGCCTCGTGGTCCGGCTTGCCGTCGGCGAGCCGCCCGTTGATCTCCGCGAGCGCCGCTTTGCGGAGGCGGGCGGTCTTGTTCGCCCCCTCCACGCGGGCGGCGCTCTTGGACAATTTGGGGGCGCGGGGGGTGCGGGTCGTGGCGGGCTTCTTAGTCTTCGTACTCATGCTGGTCTCCAAACTCGTGGTGCGGAATCCCGTCGCACATTGCGGCGGGGAAGCGTGGCCGTCGCGGTTTCCCGCGACGCCGCGTGCGGGGGGTGGGGGTCAGCAGCCCGCGACGCGCTCCATCTCGTTGAGCACGTCGTGGACCATCGAGTTGGTGGCGGCGGCGCGCCCGCGCCGGTCGGTCCCGTAGACCACCTTGGCGACCTCGACCGCCTTGGCGTAGCGGGCATCGCGGTCCTCGTCGCGGGTGATATGGGCGATGCAAATGTCCTGCCTGCCCGCGTGGCGGGTGTTCTGCTCGATGGTCGCTTCCGCGCCGCGCTCGGTGCGGCTGATCTTGACGTCCTTCTCGGTGCCTTCGATCACGATTGTCTTGATGTTCATGGGTCTGGTCCTTTGGGGTGGGGTGTGCGTGGCGTGCGTTCACTCGGCGTCGTTCAGGAACCGCTCGACGTCTTCACGTTCCATACTGCTGAGGAACCCGACGGTGTCCATCAGGTCGCTGCGGACCTTCCCGAGGTTGCCGGTGATGCCCCAGTTGGTCGGGTCCGCCTTGGCCTGCTCGTCGTGCTTGTCGAGTTCCATCTGCAGCACGTCCAGCAGGCGGACGATGTCGTTTCGCCTCGCGGCGTAGGTCTCGGCGGCGGTGGGTTCGGGCTTGGTGGTCTTGCGCTTCGTCATGGTCGTACTCCTTGGGGTTGTGGTTCTCTGGTAAACAGCGAAGCCCGCATTACGCGGGCTTCAGGTCGTCGGCTTGTTGTCGTTCTTGCGGTCCCAACTCGTCGTGTCTTTGGGTTGCCCCACCGCGTCGAGGTAGTCGATCAGTTCGCTGGCCGCCCAGGTATCGCCGTCGACCGCGTCGTGCTCGTCGATCGTCTCCCGATCGCGGTCGATCTCGAAGAGGCGGAATCCGCCCAGCGAACCCGGGCGCGGTCCCCAGTGCCCGTCCGCGTGGCGGCCGCGTCCGGCGGGCACCGGGGCGACCTCCCAAGTCCGGCCGTCGGGCGTGTGGACCTCTACGCCCGCAAGCGTGAACCCGCGGCGTCCCAGGGTCTTGGCGATCTCGATCGTGTTCTTCGTGGTGCTGTTCATCGCGTTGGTCTCCGTCGCGGGCGGGGCGTTTGTTCCCGCTCGCGTGTGACACACATTGGCGGGCTGATGGCCAACAGGCAAGGCGTTAAACGCTCATTTCTCGATGATTCTGCGACATGTGGGCAACTGCGTCCGGGATGTGGGCAAGTTCGCGCGGGAGGTCCGCGATGACTCCCGAACACGCGCCTAGTTCCGGGCCACCAGCGGGCGGACAGGGAATGTCCCGGCTGAACCCTGCGGCGATGGCGGT
>JAUXUZ010000207.1 GCA_030680655.1 Phycisphaerales bacterium | reverse complement strand
GTCGATGAAGACGATGAAGTCGTTGTTGTTGAGCGCGCCGTCCTGGCCGGGCGTGCCGCCGGTCACACCGATATCGGCCGGGCATGAGGGTGTCGCCTCGACGAAGCAGGCGCCGGTCAGTGTGACCGTGTACGAGCCCGTGCCCGCGAACGCGCCCGTCCACCCCGCCACGGCGTTGAACGCTCCGGTGCCGTCCGGCGCACGGACGGTGTTGAACGGGGTGTCGAGCCAGAGGTCCTGGGCGGAGGCGTCCTGCGGGTCGCGGTCGTAGAGCGTGACGGCGAGGTAGTAGTCTCCGTTGTTGAAGAACCCGTTGAGTGTTGACTGGAGGGTCGCGTCACCGGGCAGCCCGTCGGGCACATCGTCGTTGAACGCTACACCAAGCCCAGCTGTGTCGAACAGGAAGAGCTGCGTGTCGAGCGTCGTTCCGCCGACGGTCGTGGCGGAGAACGAGTTTCCGTCGCAGACAGTAATCAGGTACATGTCTACGTCGCTGGCCGAGAGCGTGCCCGCGATGCGCTGGAGCGGACCAGAACCGGCCGCGACCGTGGCTGTTTCGGGGAGGTCGCCGGCGTCACCGTTCTCGGTGAACGTGGGCACGCAGGCGTTGACTGTCAGCGTGACCGACGAGAAGCTGACGTGGCCGAGCGAGTCCTCGGCGCCGATGTTGATTGTCGAGTCACCGAGGGGGTATCCCGCAGGCACCGAGACGCTGGCGGAGTAGATACCGTCGCCCGCCACGGCGTCGCCGTTCTGGCCGTTGTCAAACATGTCGATAAGCGCGCCCGGGACCGGCCCGCCCGATGCCGCGACGCTGACTGTCTCGCCCGCTGCGAGCCCCACCACGCGCGTGCTGATGACGGCGTTCTGCGGCCCGCACAGCTCGACCGCGGCCGGAGTCACGGCGGAAGAGACGATTCCGAACTGGGGCGTTCCCTTGAAGCGGATCTCGCTCAGCCCGGTGACGGATGCGCTCCCCCAGTTGTTCAAGACCGTGAACTTGACGAACCGCACGCCGGCCGCGGGCAGGGCGTAGTCGTCACCTGCGTAGGCCGTTGAGCCCGGTGCCTGGAGCATGTTTGTAAAGGGGACGTTCGAGCTGTAGTTGACGCCGTCGGAAGAGACCTGTACGTTCATGTTCCGGACGCCACGGTTGGTCTCGCTCGCGCCGCCGGGGGCAACCTGGTTGTGGTTCCAGAGGTGGAAGCCGGTAACATCCCACAGTGTTCCCAGGTCAAAGACGATGAACGGAGTGGTGTCTCCCCCTTCGCACGTTGAGCCGCTCTGGCCGGGGCAGCTGGTGTGCCACATGTTGTCGCAGCCGGACGTGCCGTGGGTTGGCCAGGCGGCGGGGATCGGCGAGTTGCTGGTGACAGATGCCGGCGAGGAAAG
>JAUXUZ010000067.1 GCA_030680655.1 Phycisphaerales bacterium | reverse complement strand
ACTTTTCAAGTTGGTCCGATGAGACTCCCGTTTCTGCCCAGTCGTCCCCCGCAGCAACCATGACACCCGCAGCGTGCAAAGCGCGCACGGCGTTATCCACCTTGTACTTGTTCTTCTCCGCCTGCAGTTTCAGAAGTCCGGGCGCACCGGACATTTCGTAGCGGGTGAACGGCCGGTCCTCCGCCGCGATCTTCTTCGCCTCAGCCTCGATCGCCGCGAAGTCCGCCTCCTTCAGGGGCCGGTCCTCGGGGAACTTGATGTCGTAGTAGAACCCGGTCGCCAGCGGCGGGCCGTACACGAGCTCAGCCTTGGGCACCACGCGCTGGATCGCCTCGGCCATGATGTGGGCCGCGGAGTGGCGGAGCAGCAGCAGGCCGTCGGCGTCAACCGACTTGTCGCGCTGGCGGTAGGTGATGATCGAGACCTTGGCGTCCTTGGTGATCGTTGTAGAGAGGTCGCGCACCTCGCCGTCGACCTTGACCGCGAGTGCATCCTGCGCGAGGCGCGGCCCGATCTTCTCAGCGACCTGCCGGCCGGTCACGGGGCCATCGAAGGGGAGTTGCTTGCCGTCTGGGAGGGTGATGGTGGGCATGGGGGAGTCCAAAGGGCCAAGTCGCAAATGGCCATATGGCCAGATCAGGAAGGGAGCAAACGAAAAACCCGGCCTTGGGGCCGGGTCTGGATGATCGGTCGATCAGCGGCTCCCGGCTTAGCCGCGGCAGTTGGAAGTGGTCGTCGTAGTCGTCTTGGGCCGGTTCATGCGGGCGGAGTATAGATGGGGTCCAGACCCGGGTTCAACGATTGTTCGGGCGCGGCGTCAGTGTGCCCGGTTGGCGCCGCTGGCGACTGACCCCCAAGCCTGGTCGCAGCACCGGCCGCCAGGGGCCGACAACTCTGCTGACGGCCCGGTATCCTCTCGGGCCGCCCATGGTCTGCCCCTTCTGCCAGCACAACGACGACAAGGTCATCGACAGCCGCCCGACCGACGGGGCCGCGGCGATCCGTCGCCGGCGCGAGTGCCTCAAGTGCGGCAAGCGGTTCACGACGTTTGAGCGGGTGGAAGAGGCGGCGAAGATCATGGTGGTCAAGCGCGACGGCACGCACGTGCCGTTCAGCCGCGACAGCATCGTGCGCGGCGTGCAGGCGGCGTGCGGCAAGCGGCCGATCAGCGAAGAGGCGAAGCAGCGTCTGGTGTCGCTGGTGGAGGAATCGGTCTACCACGACTTTGAGCGCGAGGTGCCGTCGTCGGAGATCGGCAAGCGGGTGTGCGAGCGTTTGCGGGCGCTCGACGAGGTGGCGTACATCCGCTTCGCCAGCGAGTACCACCGGTTCAAGGACGTCAGCGAGCTGGCGGCCGAGTTGCAGAGCATGGCGAACCGGGTGAAGGATGTGAAGGACCAGCAGAAGCTGTTCTAGACCGGGGTGGACGTCTGCCGTGCCACCGATCACGCCGCTCTGGGCGTGATCGGTGCGTTGAGCCCCAGTCCTGCCACAGGCACCGATCAAGGTCAAAGCCCCGTGATCGGCGGCACGGGCTCACGTGCGGTTAGACCTCTTCCCCACTACACTGGCCACCTATGGCCAACAAGACTGGGTTTGCTGACGCCGCCTCTGCCTTTGCCGACCTCAAAGAGAAGGGCATCCTGCGCGACGGCATGACGGTGATGGTGGGGGGGTTCGGGCTGTGCGGCATCCCCGAAGCGCTCATCACGGCCCTGCGCGACAGCGGCGTGAAGGGGCTGACGTGCATCAGTAACAACGCGGGCGTCGATGACTTCGGGCTCGGCCTGCTGCTGAAGACCCGCCAGATCCGCAAGATGATCTCAAGCTACGTGGGCGAGAACGCGGAGTTTGAGCGGCAGTACCTCAGCAACGAGCTCGAGATCGAGTTCAACCCGCAGGGGACCCTCGCCGAGCGCATCCGCGCCGGCGGCGCGGGCATCCCGGCCTTCTTCACCGCCACGGGTGTGGGCACAATCGTCGCCGACGGCAAGGAGACCCGCAAGTTCTTCAAGCCCGGCGACGACACCGCGGGGATGAACCGGGTCGCGGGCAGCAACAGGGCGGGCACCGCGCAGCGCGACTACGTGATGGAGACGGGCCTCTACGCCGACTTGTCGCTCGTCAAGGCGTGGAAGGCCGACGGCTTCGGAAACCTTGTCTACCGCAAGACGGCCCGCAACTTCAACCCGATGATGGCGACCGCCGCGGCGTTTGTGATCGCGGAGGTTGAGGAACTGGTCGGCGTGGGCGACCTCTCCGATGACGGCATCCACACCCCCGGCAACTACATCGACCGCGTGGTGGTAGGCAAGCCGGAGAAGCGGATCGAGCAGCGCACTGTGCGGAAGTCCTAGACCCCCTGCTTTCGAGCGGTGGCGATGCTGACCGATTGCGACCCGGTTGCTATGAAGACCACCGTTGCTCTCATCTTGCTCATCGGTGGCACCCTTGTGATGGTCGGCGGTTTCGCGTGGGCGGTCTGGGCGTTCGCCCAGATGTACGGCACCGCGATGGACGACCCGATGAACGGCCAGATCGACGGGAAGAAGACCTCGACGGAGATGCTCATCGCCGTCGGCGTCGGGATGCTGGGGTTTATCCCAGCCACGGCTGGCAGCATCATGGTCGGGAAGGGGATCATCGGCCGCCTTGTTAAACGGTTCTCGAAGGAACCGGCCCCCTTCAGGCCGAAGGCCTGAACGTCAGTAGCCGGTGGTGAAGCGCAGCGCTACCACCGGTAAGGTGCAAGTAGCCAATCCCACGCAGAAGGTGTGCTCGAAACGGCCATTCGTCGCCGCGCGGTACGAGCACTCCTTCGGAGTGCAGTCTTTCCCCCAATCCAACCGGCGGTGGCGCTGCGCTTCACCGCCGGCTACTCACGCTCACGCCTACGGCGTGTAAGGCAAGGCGCCGGCTACTGGCGCTCACGTCTACGGCGTGCAATGCACAGCGCTGTAGGCAACTCACCCCAGCTCAACCGACCAGTACGCGTGATCCAGGAACGCCCGCCAAGACGCGTAGCGGTCCTGACCCATGCGCACCGCGATGAGCGGGTTGCGCTTGGGCATCACCGGCTTGCGGGTGAGTTTCATGTGGGCCTGCTCGGGCGTGCGCCCGCCCTTGCGGGCGTTGCAACGGATGCACGCGCACACCAGGTTTTCCCATGAATCGCCGCCGCCGTGGCTGCGCGGCAGGACGTGGTCGATGGAGAGGTCGCAGGTGGGGAAACTGCGGCCGCAGTACTGGCACTGGTTGCGGTCGCGCGCGAAGAGGTTGCGGCGGTTGAGCTTTACGGCCTGCGCGGGGAGGCGGTCGTAGCCCAGCAGGCGGATGACGCGGGGCACGGCGATCTGCAGGCGGACGGTGCGCACCCAGTCGTGCTTCTCGGCCTCGAAGCGGTGCTGGTACTCGGCCAGTTCGGTCCAGGTCTCGAAGTTGTAGCTGGCGTAGTGCCCGTTCTCGACCTGCACGATCTCGGCGACGTCGCTCCAGAGCATGGAGAACGCGCGGCGCGCAGAGATCACCCGCACGGCCAGGTAGAGCTTGTTCAGCACGAGCACCTTGCTGTCGAGCGCGGCTGCGCCGATGACAGAGCCGATCGCGCCCCCTCCCCCCCCCGATCTCTCCGGTTCGTCGGCGGTGCGCTCGGCGGCGCGGGCCGCATCGTTATCCTCGTTTGAGCGTCCGTGCGTAAGGGCGGACATGAGAACCTCCGGGGGAGCGGAAGACTGGGCCTTGTGCCCACTCTGTCCACCCGGTCAAAACGATACTAGAGGATCGGCTTCCGATCCACCCTTACGCCAGCAGGTTCTTGAGGGGACGCCCGCTCGCACGCCCGCCCCCCTTCTGGTGCCGGTGATAACCGGTCTCGGACGCTCCGCTCCGCAAGCCAATGTGGACGTTCGGGGCGGCAGGGTCAACCCACCCCCCCCAACGTCCGATCAACACCGAGAACACCCGCGACGAAACCTACGCCCGCGGCCGCACGGCCCGGGGGCCCGCACGGAGATCACCCATGAGCCTCGCCCTGAACGACGTCCTCAAGATTGCCTTCCAGGCCGGTGCATCCGACGTGCACCTTGTCAACGGCGAGAAGCCGGCGATGCGCTGCCAGACGGTGATGACCTCGATGGACCTGCCGGTGCTGACGCCCGATGTGATGAAGGGCTACTTCACCGCCATGGCGAGCCCTGAGAACCAGGAGCGGTTCAAGCAGCACAAGGACGCCGACTTCTCCTACTACGCCGAGGGGCTCGCCCGCTACCGCGTGAACGTGCACATGCAGCGCGGCAACCTGGCGTTCTCGATGCGTGTGATCAAGACGAAGATCCCCGCGTTTGAGAACCTCAACCTGCCCGAGGTGATCGCGCGTCTGACCTACCTGCCCCGCGGGCTGGTGCTGGTAACCGGCGACACGGGCTCGGGAAAGAGCACCACGCTGGCGGCGATGATCGACGCGATGAACCAGCGCTACCGCAAGCACATCATCACCCTTGAGGACCCCGTGGAGTACGTGTTCGCCAGCAACCGCTGCCTCATCGAGCAGCGCGAGCTGGGCATGGACATGCCCAGCTTCACCAGCGCCCTCAAGCACGCCCTGCGTCAGGACCCCGACATCATCCTCGTCGGTGAGATGCGCGACCTTGAGACCACGGCGCTGGCCATCACGGCCGCCGAGACGGGCCACCTGGTGCTCAGCACGCTGCACACAAGCTCGGCGGCGCAGACGGTCGAACGCATCATCGACATGTACCCCGCCGGCCAGCAGAACCAGATCCGCGCCATGCTCAGCAACACGCTGCAGGCGGTGGTGAGCCAGACGCTCTTCTCGCGCATCGACCAGCCGGGCATGGTGCCGGCGGTCGAGGTGCTGCTGTGCACGCCCGCGGTTCGCAACCTCATCCGCGAGGCACGCACGTTCGAGATCCCCAACGTCATCGAGACAAGCCGCTCGCTGGGCATGACGACGCTGGACAAGTCGATCGCCGAGCTCTACTTCAACGGCATGATCGGTCGCGAGGACGCGATCGCCAGCGCCGCGATGCCCGACAAGCTCGAGCGTCTGCTCGCCGCCTGACCCACCGTTTGTTCCTGCTGCACCTGTCCTTTCCGTCCCGCCTTCGCCCGCCCACCGAGATCACCTAATGGCTCAGTACCGCTACCAGATCAAGGGCCAGAACGGCCAGATGCTCACGGGCGTTCTCGCCGCCGACTCGGTCGCCAGCGCCGCGACGGTGCTGCGCAACCAGGGGGCGCACATCATCGCGCTCTCGCCGGCCAACAGCTTCACCGACCGCGGCGACTTGATGCAGCGCCTGCGCGAGATGAACTCGGGCAGCCCGAAGCAGAAGCACGTGCTCGACCTGACCCACCAGCTCGCCGTCATGATGCGGGCGGGCATCAACCTGCGCGCGGC
>JAUXUZ010000193.1 GCA_030680655.1 Phycisphaerales bacterium | reverse complement strand
GGGTTGCCCCATTCGGAAATCCCAGGATCAATGTTCGGTTACCAACTCCCCTGGGCTTATCGCAGGTTCCTACGTCCTTCATCGTCTCTTGACGCCAAGACATCCACCGTGTGCCCTTGATTGATCACGCCAACCCGACGCCGCGCTTGCACGCCTTGCCGGGTTGACAGACAATCGAAAATTGAGCACGATCTACTATCTTTGCTTACCGCCCGGCACTTTGCAGATGCCGGGACGCTCGATTTCTCGTCATTCGATTCGCACGCACGCAGTTTCTTCCGCCATGAGCGGAGTCCACATCGCACGCGCCATCCATCGCTTTCCGGTTTTCAAACAGGCTCCGCTCTTCACAGCCTCGCGGCCGATCGAGCGTTTACGGGGTAGGCGCGGTCTGAACCGGCCATCCCGTTGACCTCTGGAACTCGCGTTCTGGAGGCCCCAATCAGCCTTCGCTGGTGGGTGGAGAGCATAGGCGCGCACCCCTGTCCGTCAAGCCGGCCTCTGAAAAATCTCCCACACTTCTTCGATGCGAACGCCGGCAACAGGATTCCCACAGATCATGCACAAAGGTCGGCGTTTCCAGTGTCCAATGGCATGCAAACAAAACCCTGACTTGGGCCATTGTTGCGCCCCGCTCGCCCGGCCACCCGAGAGAGCAAAAAGAAATCGGCCGACCCAGAGGGTCGGCCGATTGTGAACGCTCTCAGTCGCTTTGAATTCGCGGCTTAGCCACCGCCCAGGCCGCCGCCGCGGTTCGGAACCAGCGGCGGGGGAACATTCGGAGCCTGGCCCGGCAGGTTCGCAGGGGCGGGTGCACCCGCGCCCATCAGCTGCTGGTGCCCGGCCGCTGCGCTGGCGAGCAGCCGCTTGAAGATGTCGCTCGCCTTCTGCTCCTCGGGGTCCTTCGCCACGATCGTCTTGTCAACGTCGCGGATCAGCGCAAGCGAGTACTTCCCGCGCGAGAGCGGGTTCGCGATGACGTCGAGCAGGAACGCGTCGCGCTCCTTCGAAATCTCCTTCGTTGGCAGCGGCGCATTGGTCGGTGCGGCGGGTGCCGCGCCACCGCCAAGGGGCGCCTGAGCTCCGCCCCCACCCACCGGGCTCCTGCCGCCGCCCCTCGGGGCCACCGGTGGCGGCGCGGCCGCTGGCTGTTCTGCGCCGCCCGCGTTGATCTTTGTCTCATCGGGGACCTTCCAGACCGCCACCATGCCGTCGCCCGGCTCGAGCGAGACGTTGGCGCTGCGCCAGTATCCCCACGTGTAATAGAACAGCGTCGCCTGAGCGTTCCCAAGGCCCGAGCCGCCACCGAGCCCAACCGGCGGCTGGCTGGCGTTGGTAATGAAGCTGTAGACCTCGTCGTCAACGCGGATCGGGTCGGTCCATCCGCCGGAGGGGATCGCGACCGTCGGGCTCTGGGCCGCGGCCACATCATCGGCCTGCAACTGGCCCGCGCGGTTGAAGAGGGGGTTGTTCAGCTTCACCCGCAGCTCGTAGCGGTAGGTTGCCCCGCGCACGGCCTGAATGTCGTGGTGCCAGACCGCCAGCGGCTCAGCGCTCGAGAGCAGCACGCTGAGGTCGTTGTCCCTGACCACCGGGGCCTTGGTGCCCGATGGGTCTGACTTGCCGCCGAGTTCACTGATCCTGGCTTCAACCTCGGTGATCTGCTTCTTGACCACCTCGATCTGGCGCTCAAGGTCCTTGATCAGCCGGTCGCGCGAGGTGGGCTGGTTTGTCGCCCCCCCGCCGCCACCGCCGCCGCCGAGTCCACCGCTACCGCCGCCCGCTCCCTTGGGCCCGCGCGAACCACCACCGCCGCCACCGCCGCCGCTGGGCTGCGGCGCGGGCTGGTTGTTCGCATTCTGAAGTGCCCGCTCCTTGCCGGCCAGGCTGGCTCGCAGCCCCTTCAATCGGCGCTGCCAGTCTCCGAGCGGGCCGCCGGCCGCATCGCCGCCTTGAGCGGCCTTGATCGCGTCGGCGGGCGACTGCCACTCGTCGCCGACCACGTTGCCGCCGAGTTCTGCCCGCCTGTACCACTCAGGGCGCAGGAGTTCTTCCATCCCGGCCGACGCGTCGAACACGATCTGGCCGAGCGTCTGCGAGTCGATCTTGGGGTCGCGCAGGATGTCGTGGAAGTTCTGACGGCCAGGGAGCAGAGGCGTCGCGACCTCGTTGCCCCAGGTGCCGTCTGCCTTGAGTTCCTGACGGACCATCTCAACCTCGACGACCTCGGTGTTCGCCCACCATGCGCGGAGCAGCGGCAGCGCGGGTCCGGGCCCGTCTGGGTCCTTCTCCAGCGCTGCGCGGATGGCCTTGGGGTCGATCGTGGTCTCGACGGTCACCGCGGCCTTGTCGTAAGGGCCGCTGGAGGGCATGAACTGGGCCAGCTTCTCGATCGAAGCAACGTCCTGCTCGTGCACCGTGCTCATGAACGCGTGGGCGATGGGCCTGGTGCCCGCGGGCAGCTTCGGAGGCAGGTAGACCTGGTCGGACCGGGGCCCTGTCGCCTGCTTTGTGCCAAGACCGATGAGCCCCGCCGGTGCGTACGCGAGCGATGGGCTCGGCGACACCTCCTGGGCCATGCGCTTCTTGAACTCGCCCAGAGGGTCGGTGGGCTGCTTGAGCCGCTCGGGCGTGCCCGGGTTGGGCTCGCGCATCTGCGCGTTCAGCTGCTTGGCCTTGCTGAGGATCTTCTCGTACGCCTGGTCCGCGGGCACCTGATCGCGGTTGACCTCGACGACGTTCGACGTCCCCGCGACCTGCCACGCGACAACGCCGGTCAGGCCGGCCGCGGCGAGGGCGAGAAAGATCTTCTCGACGTGCTTCTCAAACGGGTTGATTCCTCGGACTGCCATATGGATCACCCTTCTGCTGGCCCCGCGGCCCATGAGTGGCGCGGGGGAAAGTTTCTTCTTGCGTGCTCAAACAACCGTTCAACAAATGTTCATCCGCCCACCGAACCGGCGCGCCGGCCCGACGGTGCCGGCCCCGCCGGCGCGGGCGTGCCGCCGGGAACGCCACCCTCGGGGCCCGGCGCTGATGGGTCGGGCGCCTCAAGGCCGAGGGCCACCTTGACTTCCTTGGGCATCAGCTCGTGCGTCCACTCGCGGAGCCAGAGCGCTTCGATCTTCATCTCGACCCGGGTCACGCCGTCGGGGCCGTAGTAGTACCCCTCGCGCAGCTCGGCCGCGGGGTCGATCTTGCTGAGGTTCACGCTGGTGACGGTCATCATGTTCGCGCGTGAGACCGCGTCGAAGAAGCTGGGGAGGTCCTTCGTTGCGACCACGCAAACAAGGTTCGCCGTGACGACGTCGTACAGGGCGCTCGACTTGCGCCCGGTGATCGACACCGCGTAGTCGTGCGCGCCGTCGGCGGGGGCGGCGGGCGCGGCCGGGTCAACAAACGCCCCGCCCTGCTGGGGCGCGGGGAGCACCGGGTCAACGGTCAGACGGTCGATGCGCTTGACCACGCTCTTGGTGACGCCGACGTCCTTGGCGGAGGCGTTGGCATCGGCTACTGCACGCATGACGTCCTGCATGGTCCAGTACTGCACCTGCCAGTCCCACAGCTCAAGGGGCGACGGGGTGTTGGCCTCAACGACGGGCGGCAGGTTAAAGATGGCGGTGGTGGCGTAGACGTTCAGCTTCTGCCCCCACTGCACGTACGCGCTGACGCGCTCGGCGACCATGCCGTCCTCGAGCGCCTTGCGCTTCTCTTCGGAGAGGCGGTCGATTCCGTTGGGGGTCGCGTCGGTCCCTTGCTCGCGCTGCAGGAAGTTGTTGCGGTGCTCGTTGAGGCGCTGCGCCAGGTAGTCGTTGGCGATCGGCGGCTTCGCGTTGATCATGCTCAGCAGCGTGTTCTGCCCGTCGCTCACCAGCACGCGCCAGAACTGCTTGGCCTTGGCCAGGTCGTTCGCCGGCGGATTGGGGAAGACGCCCGCGACCAGCGGCGCGCGGTCGCCCTTGTTGTACTTGACGGCCTCCGCCACGACCCCAGCGGCCGACGCCTGCTGACGGTCGAGAGCCTCCTTGAACCTCGAAGTGACAACCTCGTTGGGCGCGTACGTCCACTCCACGCCGGACTCGCCCGGCAGCAGGCTCGGCACCTTGTACGTGATCGCCGTGGTGTTGAAGTCTGAACTGTCCTTGCTCACCTGCGCCTGGAACTCGTTGTGCTTGCTGGCCATCATGCCCATCGCGAAGTAGACCATCGCCGGCACCAGGAGAGCGGCGATGACCACAAACGCGACGAGCGACCAGCGCCGCTGCACCCAGGCCATGACCGACTTGACATCGAACTTGCCCTTGCTCACTTGCCCTCCTCCTTCGCGGCCTTCAGAACCGCGTCCCAGGTGATCACGTACTCGGTCACGGTTGAGCCGGGGGCGAGACCGCCCAGAGGCGGCAGCGGCGCCAGCTTCTCAATGTCGTCACTGCCGGGTGCCGGGTTGCCTCCGCCGCCAAGCGGTGGTGGACGGTCACGCGGCTGCGGCGCAAAGGGTGGCGGCGAGCCGCCCCCACCGCCGCTGCCTGGCAGCATCGTCGGGCCGCGACGACCCGGACCGCCCCCGCCACCCCCGCCACCAGGCGGTGGCGAGCCGAAGCCGCCGGGAAGGCGGTTGCCGCCCAGACCGCCGGGGAGCGCGTTGGGACTCGACGGGTTGACGCCACCGTCGACGCCGCTGGAGACGAACTTCCACGCGGCGTTGGTGATCTCGTACTCTGGGTGCTTCTTCGCGTTGGCGAGCAGCCATCCTTGCAGCTCGCGCTGCACGAACGTGTCGGTGATCGCGCTGACGCCGCGGTTGATCGCGATTCGAAGCGTCGCGCTGACCGTGCCGCGCGGACCGCCGCCGCCCGTCGGAGCCGCGCCCGGCAGGCTCGGATCACCCGCCGGCCCTGCCGCGCCCGCGGGGGGCACGTACACCGTGTCGAACGACTTGAAGTCGAGCACCGCCTCGCCGCTGGCATCGGTGGGGAGCGCCTTGAGCTTCGTGGCGGCGCCGGCGAGCATCTCGCCCGCGTCGTCAATCACCAGCGGGATGAAGTTGCGGTCGGCCACTGTCAGCAGCAGGCCCGCTGCTCGAGCGTCGGGCTTGTACTCGCCCTCGGCGCTGGTCCAGATGGCCTTCAAGCGCTTCGCCTCGGCGCGTGCGTCGTCGATCTGCTTCTTCACGGTCGGGTCGACGGTGGGGTTGGCGAAGATCGGGCGGATGAACATCGCCCCGCCGGCCAGGAGGGCGAGCGCCGCCGCGGCGGTGAACCACTTGGTCTTCTCGCGCCACATCGCCTCTTTGACGACGGTCATGGGCATGAGGTTGGCGTCGATGATCTCGTTGCCTAGGCCCTGCAGGGCGAGCCCGAACGCGGTGGCGAGCTGGGGCGCGTTGCTCTGGAACGTCGCCTCCTTGTCGTTGGCCACCTTGCTCACGCGCCCGAATTTCTCGAGCTTGGTGACCTCCATGCCCAGCTGCTGGGAGAGGAACTTCTTCAGGCCGGGCAGCTCGAACGTTGCCCCCAGGCCGATCAGCCGGGTGAGCTTGGCGTCGCGATGGGTGCTGGTGTAATAGCTGATCGACCGCTGCACATCGGCGGCGAGGTCGGCAAAGACCGGGCGCATCGCCTGCAGGATGTGGCGCGCGTGCGGGCTGCTCTCGGCCTCGGCCTTGAGGCGCTCGGCCTTCATGTAGCTGGTGTTGAAAGCGGTGACGAGCGCCTCGGTGAAGTTGTGCCCGCCGATGGGGAACGTGCGGATCCAGAGCCGGCCGGCCTCGGCGACG
>JAUXUZ010000192.1 GCA_030680655.1 Phycisphaerales bacterium | reverse complement strand
CCACTCGCCACGTGTCAGACGAAGCCGCGGCTCGCGCGCGTACAACCGCGCAACTGCGCTGTCCGCACCCGCACCCGCGGTGATCCGCTCTGCCAACTCGTCTTCAAACGGGACCGACCGATACGGCGTGGCGAGGATCGACCACATCACCCACGTCGGCGTAACCGACCACACCCCGTCGCGCCGGACCTTCGGCGTAAGCCCGCTCGCCAACGCACCAAGCGCAACAAGCAGCGCCAGCACCACGCACCCCCACCGCCGCCGCGATTTGTAGAACTGTCCACTCCGCTTCCCCACCCACCCACACACCGGGCAAGCCGGCAACGGCGATCCCTCGCCGCTCAGCAAACCCACCATCGAATACCAGCACCGCCCACACCGTACCCGCCCGCGCGAACGGTCGCCCCACCACGCCCACACAAACAGCCACAGCGCCCCAATCCCCAGCACCCCCGCGCCGAGATACCACACCCAGTCACCGTCCATCGCCAAAGCGTACCAGCCGCTTTCTCTTCATCCCAGAGAAAAAACCGCGAGAACCTCACCCGCTTCCACACTCGTCAGACTCGTCACCCCACCCCCCGGTTCTCCGCTCCCCTTCGCGCCCTTCGGTTCCTTCGTTGTAGAAACCTCCCCCTCTGTGCCCCTCCGCGCACCTCCGCGCCTCCGTGTTCCTTCTTTCTTTGAGACCTTCGAGCTCTTCGAGTCCTTCGAGTTCCTCTTACTTCTTCTTCCCACCCGCGCGCGCCATCATCAGCCGCTTCGCGTCCCCGATCAGGTACAAACTCCCCGTCACCGCCAGCACGTCGTTGCTCGTCAGCGACCGCTTCGCAAGCTCCACCGCCGCAGCCAAATCGGGCGCGTGCATCGCCGGCTTCCCGTCGATGTCACTGAACATCTTCGCCAGCTTCGCCGGGTCCGCCGCACGCTGGTTGTCGGCCGCCTTCGTGAAGATCACCTTGTCGGCGCCCATGCTCAGCGCCCGCAGCATCGGGCCCACGTCCTTGTCCGCCGCGCACCCGAAGATCACCACCAGCGCGTCGTACTGCAGCCACTGCCCGATCGTCTTCATCAGCGCCTTGACGCTGTCGGCGTTGTGCGCACCGTCCAGCAGCACCCTCGGCGACTGCCCCACAACCTCAAACCGGCCCGGCACCTTCGTCGTCGCCAGGCCCGCAAGCACGCTGTCGACTGGGAGGTCAAAGCCCCGATCGGCCAGCGCATCGACGATCGACAAGGCCAGCGCGCAGTTGTGCGCCTGGTGCTCGCCCGCCAGCGGCACCGCCACGTGCTCAAGCTCCCAACGACGCGTCGTCAGCGAGAGCCGCGCAGTCGGCCAGCCCCCCGTGCCCGCCGGCGGGTGCTCAACCCGGAACGAGTAGTCAACATCCTTCCCCACCACCGTCAACGGCGCCCCCACCCTCTCCGCGACCCGGCGGGCCGTCTCCACCACCCCGGCCGCCTGGTCCACGATCAGCGCTGGCACGCCGGCCTTGTAGATCCCCGCCTTCTGCGCCGCGATCTCCTCCACCGTCTCCCCCAGGATCTGCGTGTGGTCGAGCCCGATCGTCGCCACCGCCGCCACCTCGGGCGTGATCACGTTCGTGCAGTCGAGCAGCCCGCCCAGGCCCACCTCAACCACCGCCGCGTCGACCGCCTGCTCGGCAAAGTGCAGGAACCCCATCGCCGTCATCAGCTCAAAGTACGTCGTCTGCCCCATCCCCCCCGGTCCTTCAACCACCGCCGCGGCCTCGGCCACCGCCCGCGTCAATCGGACGAAGTCCTCCTCGCTCACCGGCCGCCGGTTCACCATGATCCGTTCGCGCACGTCCACAAGGTGCGGGCTGGTGAAGAGCCCCACCGTGTACCCGCACCCCTCCAGCATCGCGCTGACCATCCAGCACGTGCTCCCCTTCCCCTTCGTCCCGGCAACGTGCACCATCCGCACGTTCTCGTGCGGGTTCCCCAGCACCCGCAGCAGCTCGCGCATCCGGTCAAGGCGGTACAGCTCGCGCGTCGATGACTTCGGCTTCACACGCTCAAGGTCCACGCGCGCGCCCAGATAGGCAGAAGCACCGGCCATCGAGTCGATCACCGCCGCGGCCGCTCGGCCCGGCTTGTCCTCCACCGCGCCATGAGCACGGCGCGCAGGCGCGATCCCAGTTTCTGTCTTTACTTTCGTCATCACAAGCCCACCAGGCGTGGCCGCAGGGGCAAGAGTTCAATGGTTGATGTGGAGACCGGACCGGAACGTTTGCAGCGCCGTCGATTCAACACAATCACGGAACGACCCTGCACCGCCAAGATAGCGTGCAAACCGCGATCCGGCTAGACGGACAGAGCCCAACCGTCGGCAAGATGTTTTTCGTCAAGACCTCTTGACACACAGACGGGAGTGGTTAGGCACCCGGGCACCCGTACGCCTCACTCCATCCCGCCGCCGCCCTCGCGGACGTAGTTGGGCGATTCCTTGGTGATGCGGATGTCGTGGGGGTGGTTCTCGATCACCGTCGCCCCGCTCACCTTGATAAACCGCGCGTGCTCGTGCATCTCCGCGATCGTCTTGCACCCGACGTACCCCATGCTCGCCTTCAGCCCGCCCACCATCTGGTAGACAAACTCACTCAGCGGGCCGCGGTAGGCGATCAGCCCCTCAACGCCCTCTGGTACAAACTTCTGCTTCGCCTTGTCGGTGATCAGCGTCGGGGGCGGGTCGAACCCCGCGCCGCCGCCGGCCGCGCCCGGGTGCTGTTGGTAGCGGTCGGCGCTCCCCGCGTTCATCGCCCCCTCGCTCCCCATGCCGCGGTAGCTCTTGTACCGGCGACCGAGCCGGATCACCATCTCCCCCGGCGCCTCGTCGAGCCCAGCGAACATGCCCCCCATCATCACCGCGCTCGCCCCCGCGGCGATCGCCTTGGCGATGTCGCCGCTCTGGCGGATGCCCCCGTCGGCGATCACGCTCACGCCCGAACTGCCCACACCCCGCACGCTCTCCATGATCGCCGTCAACTGCGGCACGCCCACGCCCGTCACCACGCGCGTCGTGCAGATGCTGCCGGGCCCGATCCCCGCCTTCACCGCGTCGGCGCCCGCGTCAACCAGCGCCCGCGCTGCGTCCGCCGTCGCGATGTTCCCCGCGATCACCTCGATGTTGAACTTCTTCTTCAGCGTCCGCACTGTCCGCAGCACGTTCTCGCTGTGCCCGTGGCTGGTGTCAACCACCAGCACGTCCGCGTCGGCCGCCACCAGCGCCTCTGCCCGGTCGTACTGATCCACCCCCACCGCGGCCCCGCAACGCAGCCGGCCGCGACCGTCCAGCAGCGCGTGCGGGAACTCCGCCAGGCGGTCGATGTCCCGCATCGTGATCATCCCAGCCAGCAGCCCCTGCCCGTCCACCAGCAGCAGCTTCTCCACCTTGTGCTTGTTGAGCACCTTCTCGGCCTCGGCCAGCGTCGTCCCCGGCGCGGCGGTAATGATCCGCCCGCTCGTCATCACGTTCCCCACCGGCGTCTGGTCGTTCTCGACAAACTTCAAGTCGCGCCGCGTCAGGATGCCCAGCAACTTCCCCTTCGGCGCACCACCCTCGGTCACCGGGAAGCCCGACACGTGGAACCGGGCCATGAGCTGCCGCGCCTTCGCCACCGGGTCCTCGGGGCTCAGCGTCAGCGGGTCGGCGATCACGCCGTTGGCCGAACGCTTCACCTTCTGAACCTCCCGCGCCTGCACCTCAACCGGGATGTTGCGGTGGATGATCCCCAGCCCGCCCTGCTGCGCCAGCGCGATCGCCAGCGCGCTCTCGGTCACCGTGTCCATCGGTGCCGACACCAGCGGGATGTGCAGACGGATGCTCCGCGTCAGCTGCGTGCTGGTCTCCGCCATCACCGGCACAACGTCGCTGTACCGCGGCAGCAGCAGCACATCATCAAACGTCACCCCCTCCGCCACGATCTTCTGATCGACGGGGGTTGCCACAACCTTGCCCGCCGCAGATGCGGCCGAACCGCCCCCCGCTGAACCGTTCGCAGGGGTCGCCGGAGTGGACTTTGAAACAGTGCGGGCTTCCATGAGACAGGGTAGACACCACCCAGCGCCGCTCCAAGCACCGCCGCCGCCGCGGCCACAGTCCATCGGCCCCCACCGCCGGCCTTACCCTTGCCCGTGCCCCTCTCCATGCCCACGCCCGTGCCCCCCCCCGAGGCCGCCCCAACCCGCTGCCTCTGCACCTTCTCGCGCCCCGGCCCGTCGGACGAGACCGACCTCGCCGCGCTCACAGCCACCGAGTGGCTCCTCACCGCCGGAAACGGCGGCTTCGCCATGGGCACCGCCGCCGGGATCCCCACTCGCCGCTACCACGGCCTGCTCGTCGCCTCCCTCCGCCCACCCGTCAACCGGATCGTCGCCCTCGCCGCCATCGCCGAGACCGTCACCGCCGGCGACGGCGAGGCCCGCTTCGACCTGGCCAGTTTCAACTTCGCCGGCGAGGGCGGCACCAGCTCCGTCCACCCAATGGGCTACCGGTTCCTCGTCAGCTTTGAGAAAGACGCCGCCGCCGGGTCCGTCCGCTGGCACAACCGCTGCAACACCGCCGCTGGAACCATCGACATCACTAAGACGCTGCACCTGCTGCGCGATCACCCCTCCGCGATCGTCCAGTACGCCGTCAACAACGCAACCGGCACACCCGCGAGCCTTGCGCTCCACCCGCTCGCCGCGCTGCGAGACTTCCACGCCCTCCTCCTCCGCGACATCAACCCCGGACGCTTCTCCGTCACGCCCGCCGGCGCCGCGGGCGTCGCCGTTGCCGCCCAGGGAGAGACGCTCGCGCTCGCGGCCGAGTCTTCCGCCACCATCCACTTCAACCACAACGAGCAGTGGTGGTACAACTTCTCCTACGCCATCGAGGCCTCGCGCGGCTACGACCACCTCGACGACCTCTTCTCCCCCGGCGTCTTCACCGCCACGCTCCCGCCCGGCCGG
>JAUXUZ010000188.1 GCA_030680655.1 Phycisphaerales bacterium | reverse complement strand
TTCGGGGTGGGGTGCGACTTCGAGGCGGCGCAACAGTCAGGTGGCGGGGAAAGCGGCGGATTCTTACTCCGGAGCATTCATGGCGCAGACACAAGCCGAACTGAACGAGATGAAGGGGCGCAAGCTGGGTCGGGTGTTGACCAAGCTGGGTCATGCCACCCGCGAGCGGATCCACGAGGCCCTGGCGATCCAGAAGACCCGTAAGGTCCCGATCGGCCAGCTTCTCGTCGAGCTTGGCTACTGCACGCCACCACAGATCAACGAGGGGTTGGCCGCTCAGGCCGGCCTTGGGTACATGGACCTGTCGGCGTTCGAGCTGCCCGCGGATGTAAAGGATGTGCTCCCGGCTCAGACAGTGCAGGCGTATCAGTGCGTGCCGGTCTCTTACAACCCCACCAGCAAGCGTCTGAAGGTCGCGATCAAGGATGCTAACGCCTACGTCGCGGTCGATGACCTGCGCCGGCTCATGGGGTTCAACGTTGAGGCCGTCGTGGCCGAGGCGGGCCAGGTCGACGCCCTGATCAAGAAGCACTACTCCAAGGGCGAGTCGATCACCGACGTCGTCAGCGCCCTGGCCGGCGACACCAAGCTGAAGGAACTCGCCCAGCGCGGCGGCATCGGCGACAAGTCCATCGATCTTGACGCGATGACCGACGCGATGGAGGACAACAAGGTCATCAAGCTGCTGAACCTTGTGCTGATGCAGGCGATCAAGGACCGCGCCAGCGACATCCACTTCGAACCGTTCGAGGAAGAGTTCAAGATGCGCTACCGCATCGACGGCGTGCTCTACGAGATGCACCCGCCGCCCAAGGAACTCGCCGGCGCCATCACCAGCCGCATCAAGGTCATGGCCAAGCTCGATATCGCCGAACGGCGCATGCCGCAGGACGGGCGAGTGGAGCTGACCGTTGGCGGCGGCCCGGTAGACCTTCGCGTGAGCGTGCTGCCGACGATGCACGGCGAGAGCGTGGTCATGCGTGTGCTCGACCGCAGCAACGTGCAGCTGGCGCTCGACCGCATCGGCATGCGCGAGGACGACCTGGCGACCTTCCGCCGGCTCATCAACAAGCCCAACGGCATCGTGCTGGTGACCGGCCCGACCGGCTCGGGCAAGACGACCTCGCTCTACGCGGCGCTCGCGGAGCTCAACGACATCGAGACCAAGATCCTCACCGCCGAGGACCCCGTCGAGTACGACATCGACGGGCTCTGCCAGGTGCAGGTGAACAACGAGGTGGAGCTGACGTTCGCCAAGGCGCTGCGCAGCTTCTTGCGTCAAGACCCAGACGTGATCCTCGTCGGTGAGATCCGCGACCTTGAGACGGCCGAGATCGCGGTGCAGGCGTCGCTGACGGGCCACCTGGTGCTCAGCACGCTGCACACCAACGACGCACCGTCGAGCATCATCCGCCTTGTTGACCTTGGCGTCGAGCCGTTCCTGCTGACGGCCACGCTCGAGGGCGTGGTGGCCCAGCGCCTGGCACGCACGATCTGCCCCAAGTGCAAGCAGGCCTACACGCCGACGGAGGAGGAGCTGATGGAGCTCTCCCTCCGCCCCGACGACGTGGTGGGCAAGCAGTTCTACCGCGGCGCCGGGTGCACCAACTGCTACTCGTCGGGCTACCGCGGGCGCATGGCGATCTTTGAGATCATGGGTGTCGACGACCACATGCGCGAGCTGATCATGAACAAGCAGAGCACCAACCAGCTCCGCTCCTATTCGCGCAAGCGCGGCATGCGCACCCTCCGCGAGTGCGGCCTGCTGGCCATCTACGAGGGACAAACGACCATCGACGAGATCGTCCGCGAGACGATCGCAGAAGACTGAGTCCGCTCGGAACGAATCAATAACCGCGGCGAACCCCGCCGCCGACGCACGACAAGAGCACAAGGACCACCATGGCAAGCTTTACCTACGAAGCACTCAACGCCCAGGGCAAGCCTCAGAAGGGGCAGATCGACGCCGGCACGAGCGAAGAGGCGATCCAGCGCATCAAGCAGCAGGGCTTCTTCCCCACGTCCGTGCGCGAGCAGAAGGAGAAGAAGGGCGCCTCCGGCCCGACCGAGGCGACAAAGAAGCGCAAGAAGGGCGGCGGCATCAGCATCGGCGGGGTGAGCGCCAAGAACCTCACCACGTTCACGCGCCAGCTGAGCACCCTGCAGGACGCGGGCCTTCCGCTGCTGCGCTCGCTGCAGATCCTCGAGGAGCAGCAGAAGCCCGGCAAGCTCAAGAGCGTGCTGCTTGACGTCTGCGACGACGTCGAGGGCGGCACCAGCCTCAGCGAGTCGATGGCCAAGCACCCCCGCGCCTTCGACAAGCTCTACACCAAGATGGTCGCGGCCGGCGAGGTCGGCGGCGTGCTCGACATCATCCTCCAGCGTCTGGCCGACTTCATGGAGAAGGCCCAGCGTCTGAAGAGGAAGGTCATCGGCGCCCTGGTCTACCCGGCGGTGGTCGTGTTCGTCGCCGTCGGCATCGTCATGTTCATCATGATCGCCATCATCCCGAAGTTCTCCGAGATCTTCAAGGAATTCGGCGTCAAGATGCCGGGCCTGACGAAGTTCCTGGTCGACTCGAGCCAGTGGATGGCCGGCAAAATGGTCACGGGCAACCCCGCGGCGCCGACGATCCCCGGCTTCCTGTGGATCACCTGCCTCCCGATCATCTTCTTCATCCTTTGGAAGGTCGTCCGCACCGCCAAGCCCGGGCTCGCCGTTACCGACACCGCGCTGCTGTGGATCCCCGTCTTCGGCAGCCTCATCCGCAAGACCACCATCTCCCGCTTCACGCGGACGCTCGGCACGCTGATCAACGCCGGCGTGCCGATCCTTGAGGCCATCACCATCACCGGTGAGACGTGCGGCAACTACGTCTTCGAGAAGGCGCTGCGCAAGGTCCACGACTCCATCCGCGAGGGCGAGTCGTTCGCTGGCCCCCTCCGCGAGAGTAAAACGTGCGACTCGATCGTCGTCAACATGATCGACGTCGGTGAAGAGACCGGCGACATCGACGCCATGCTCCTGAAGATCGCCGACAACTACGACGAAGAGGTCGACGTCGCCGTCGGCTCGCTGGTCAAGCTGATCGAGCCCATGCTGGTGCTCTTCCTCGGTGGCGCCGTCGGCACCATCGTCGTCGCCATGTTCCTCCCCATGATCTCGATCATCGAGAAGCTCTCCTCCGGCGGAAAGTGAAAGGGCAAACGATGCGCAATCGCCATCCCAACCTGAGGCACGCGGCCCGCGCGTTCACCCTTCTCGAGGTGCTGCTGGTCGTCGTCATCATGATGGTGCTCGCGGCCCTGCTGTTCTTCGCCATCGGCGCGGCCGTCCGCTCCGTGCGCAGGGCCAGCGAGCAGCAGTACCTGCGTTCGCTGGCGATGGCCGTCGAGCAGTACAAGCAGAACGTGGGCGTCGTGCCACCCCTGGTGGCCGACGGCCCGACCGACAACGCCGGCCCGCTGGTGGTCAGCCCCACCGTCGGCCCGGCGCGCCCGCGGTTTAAGGGTGAGAATACCAACGATCTCTCCCGTGCCACCCGCTACGTCCGCTACGAGCTCGACCCCGACATGCCCGGCACCACGCAGGTGCGCTCGAGCAAGTACACCCTGGGCATCTACCTCCTCGGTGCGCTCGACAGCAAGTACGACGGTGTAGACGGCCCGGGCTTCACCAAGCCTGACTCCGACGGCGTCTTCAGCCGCGCCGGCTCGGTGACGCAGCCGCTGTTTGACGTTTCCGGCAACACCGACCGCGTCCGGCGCGAGGCGATCGTCGGCGCCGAGGACGACCGCGCCTGCCGCACCGTGCTGGTGGACCGCTGGAACAATCCGATCCTCTACTACCGGTGGATCCCCACGCTCCACAGCGCCTCGGGCGGGCTCGCCTCGGTCTATCCCGGCGCGCCCGGCAACATCGCGGCCCAGGCCAAAGAGGTCCGCAGCTCAAACGTCCCCCCCGGTGTGGGCAACCCCGTCACAACGCCCGAGCTGCGCAGCGCCTCGTGCGCCATCGTCTCGGCCGGGCCCGACGGCCTGATCAACGACGCCGACCCCGACGCGCCCGAGAACAAAGACAACATCGTGGAGGTGGTGAAGTGAACACCCTGAGCCCTCCAATCCGTCGCGCCTTCTCCCTCACCGAGATGCTGGTGGTGCTGGTCATCATCGTCATCCTGCTGGGCATCGCCATCCCCGCCTTCCGCGCGATGAACCAGAGCCAGGAGAAGAACTCCAGCGAGGCGCGCCTCGGCTTCGCCCTTTCTGCCGTGCGTGACGCCGCCGTCAACGCCGGCGAGGGCAACGACGTCGCCGCCGTCTTCACCTACGACATCGGCGGCCCGATGCGCGTCGTGCCCTGCCAGCTCACCGGCAGGCTCGTGCAGTACACCGGTGGCAACACCGTGCCCGTCTCTTACGAGATCTTCGTGCCACTCGCCTCGATCGAGCCTGCCACGCTCCCCACCGGCTGGACGGTGCGTGCCTACGCGCCGGGCGCCTCGATCAACAACGGCTGGTACGACGACGGCTCGCCCTCGCGCTATGTGGCCAACGCCCCGGCCTGGGTCTTCCCCGAGACCGGCTTCTTCGATCACACCGCAACCAACGACGGCGCCAACCGCCAGACGTTCATGGTGCGGTTCGAAGGTGGCACCGGCAAGCTCGTGGGTGTGAACACGCGCCCCGCGCTGGTCATGCTCCCGCGACCGACGTCGCAGGGGCGCACGCTCCCCGACTTCCTCCGCGCCGACCTCTCCGGTGACCTGCGCCAACTCGTGCTCACGGCCCTCAACGACCCGCGCGTCACCCTCGTGCAGCGCAACGCGGCCATCGGCCCCGCCAGCAGCGACATGGTGCTGGTCAAGCCCGTGCGCGTGCTCGCACTCGCCGACGAAACGGCCCTCGCCGGGTCGCTCGGCGTGCGCGTCAACGACGTGAGCCGCAGCCTGTACGAGGTCACCCCGGGTGAGGTGAGCGCGGGGCTCACTTTCTCGCCTCGGTTGGTCAACGGCCCAACCGGCAGCAACCCGCTCGACACCGTCTCGGTCGGGCGTGCGATCGAGTTCTACGACAACCCCACCGGCACCGGCACGGTGCGCACATCCACCGGCGAGGTGCGGGTCTACACCATCGAGCGCTACACCGGCACGCTGAAAGAACTGACCGTTTCTCCGCAGTAATGAAGGCCCCGCAGTAAGCAAGGCCCCGCAGTAAGGACGCCCATGACCCATCCAGCCACAAAAACCCGCCGCCGACCCGCCGCCGCGTTCAGCGCGGGCGGCTTCTCGCTGGTCGAGGTGCTCATGGCCGTGCTGATCCTCAGCCTCGGCCTGCTCGGCCTGGGCGCCATCATGCCCGCGGTGCTCAAGCAGCAGCGCGTCGGCACAGACCAGACGTTCGGCACCCTCGCGGGCCGCTCGGTCGCCGCGATCGTCAAGGGCAACCAGCTGCTCAACGGCCGCAACAAGACCGGCAACACCACCAACGCCATCCTCATGTCGTACAACCGCTGGGAGGCCTGGGCACGCTGCATCCAGAGCGCCGGCTACGCCTACGGCATCCCCGAAGACGGCACCTGGCGCGTGCTCGAGGTCGAGGGTGACTCCAGCGGCATCGGCACCGGGCGAGCCATCGTCGGCCCCTTCGGGCCCAACATCAACACCAACACCGACGACCGCGCCTTCATCAACCTCATCGACCGGCTCGTCCCGTCCACATCGTCAGTCACCCTCGGCACGCCGGTCGTCAGCGAGCCGCAGTTTGTGGTTGACCTGGCGGTCCGGCGCGCCACCGCGCTCGACCCCGCCCAGATCGGCGCCGGCGGCACGATCCTCTACGAGCGCCCGGGCAACTTTACGGTGCAGGTGGCCTTCATCACCCGGCGCATCGATCAGCGCGTCCGCCCACCGGCGGGCACCAGCATCCTCGCATCGCTCACCGACAACACCCTCCCCCTCAACCAGCGCCGCTGGCCCGTGAGCGAGGACAACAACGGCAACCCGCTCGGTGACGGCACCAACCAGGGCGCCGGCGCGCCGCGTTACTCCCTCCCCTACGCGGTCAACGTCGTCTTCGACCCCAACTACCCAGACCGTCTCGTCGTTGCCGGCGCCGAAGACTCTGCCCTCCCCAACAGCGCCACCGCGCGCACTCGGAACGTTGCGGCGCAGCAGCTCGCCGTCGGCGGCCAGATCATCGTCGACAACCTCGGCAACATCTACAACGTGCAGGGGTACGACGACCGCGTCGGCGGCACACCGCAGCTGGCCGTGCGCATCTCGCCGGCCGTCGTCGCCAACACGCCCGGCTCGGGCTCCAGCGACCCGCGCCGGCTGCACCAGGTCCTCGTCTGCCCGCAGCCGCCCGCCGCGGTCAACATCATCACGGTGAACCCATGAACCACACCACCCGCAGCCATCCTCGCGCCCGCGCCGGCCGCACCGCGCAGCTCACGCGCCAGGGCTTCACCCTCACCGAGATGCTCGTCGCCGTCGGCGCGATGGCGCTCCTCTCACTCGGCGTGGCGCAGGTCTTCTCGCTCACCACGCGCACCGTCGCCGCCGGGCGGCGCCTGAGCAACCTCAACGCCGTCGCCAGCGCCACCGAGCGCCAGATGCGTGCCGACTTCTCCTCCATGACCTCCCGCGGCGTCATGGTCATCCGTAACCAGGCCGCCAACAACAACGCCAACGTCGCTTCCTACCCGGCCGACCCCGAGGCGCGCCCCCGCCGCATCGACGAGATCGTCTTCGCCGCCACCGGGCACTTCGCCAGCCAGCAGCAGCCCGTCACCGCCGACGGTGCGCCCGTCTCGTCAACCGAGGCCCTGATCTACTACGGGCACGGCGCAAGGCAGGACCCCCTCGCCGCCAACGCCTCGGGTTTCAACAACCCCGTCAACATCGCCGACCTCAACGCCGCGGCCCCCGCGCTGGGCGTCACGCCCGGCCCCGGCGGCTCAAAGGTGAACCAGTACGCCTCGGAGTGGACGCTCGCCCGCCGCGCGTTCGTGCTCGCCCCGCCCGCTACGCAGGTGCTGCGGGTGATCCCACCCGGCCAGGGCTTCACCGCGACGGGCACCTTTGATTCGGCCAAGGAGATCGCCGGCCTGCCCGCGGTCCCCTCGGCCAACCGGTCAGACGCCACCCGCTGGGCGTCGTACTCAGCCAGCGCCCGCACGCTGCGCGGCGCAACCCCCACGCTCTCCAGCGGCGTGGTTGACATCATCGCCATGGACCTGCGCACGATGGCGGCCCAGCTCTCAGACGCGTCGTCTGGCAATTCGAGTTTCGGCGATGCCTACGCCCTCGCCAATACGTCCAACCAGATGGCCGTCGGGCTCGGGCCGGGTGGTGGCACATCGATGGGATACCAGCAGGCCTGGATGCGCGGCCTGCTCCCAGCCGATTCTGACAGCGGCCGGCGCATGCGCGTCGAGACCACCGTCCCCGACTTCCTGAACTTCAACGGCGGCGCTGCGACGCCCGTGCAGAAGGCCGACCAGCTCATGCTCACCGGCGCAGCATTCCTGCCGCGCTGCAGCGAGTTCATCGTCGAGTATTCGTTCGGCGCAGCGCGCACGGGCAACAACGCCGCCGGCTCGACCGACATCGGCGCCATCTTCTGGCACGGGCTCGACCGCCAGACCGGTGTCACGTCAGCGCCCAACGACTACGCCAGGCATGTAGTGCGTTACCGCGACCTGGTCTCGGTCACGCCCGACGCGGTGCAGGCGCGGCTCGTGCCGCGTCGCAACGCCGCGACGCTTCCCCCCGGCACCCCGGCCCGCGTGTTCTACACGCAGCCCGACCTGATCGACCCCGACTTCGTCCAGCAGTGGGGCTCCGTCCCCGGGTGGAACTCCAACGGCACCTCCGCCTACGCGTTCTTCGGCCTCAACGACCCGCTCTACGCGCCCACCACCACGCTGCTGGCCTACGACGCCAACGGCGACGGCCGCTACGACTGGTCAGAGGGTGACATCCTGCAGGAGCCCGAGAGCCTGCCGTGGACGCGCCCCAACATGCTCCGCATCACCTTCACCCTCTGCGACCCGACCGACCCCTCGATCGAGCAGACCTTCCAGTTCATCTTCGACCTGCCCAAAGACAGCCGCGGCGGAGCGATGTAGCGCCCGCGCGGCCCGCCCTGTGGGGGGGCGGCGGAATCGAACGACAGACTCAACCGGCCGCGCGCTGACCAAGGCCCGCCGCCAGGAGAACGACCATGCCTCACAACCACACGCCCGCAAACGCCCTCTCCACCCGTGCCAGCGACGCCACGCGCCTGCGCGTGCTCGCCGGCACACCGCACAACCGGCGCGGCTCCGTGCTTGTGCTGGTTGTCGGCGTGCTCGCTCTGCTGGCGATCATCATCGTGGTCTACACCTCCGTCGGCCAGGCCGACGCCCGCGGCGGGCGCGCGCTGGTCAACCAGGCACGCCTCGACGACCAGAGCCGGGCCATCAGCGAGCACATCCGCAACATCATCGGCGAGGATGCCACGGCCGTGCGGGTGCAGCGTGTCTACACCGCCAACGGCGGCGCGCGGACGTTTTACTCCGTCCGCGAGACGAGTGACTACCCGTACACCGATCCTTCCAACCGCAGCAACCTCACCCTTGGTGGCGTGAACGCCGACAACGCGCGGTTTAACCCTGCGGGCAACATCACCAGGGGCTGGACGGCCGCCGGTGAGGACCAGCGCGTCACCAGCGACCCCTACCTCGCCACATCCACGCCCACGTGGTCCAACCGTTCGCTCACCACGCTCCCGGCCATGCCCTCGGCCTTCGCGCTGATGGGCCTGCACCGCGACTGGGGGCATCTGTCGCTCATCTCACCCAGCGGCCTGCCGGTGAACACCGCCAACCTGCGCGGCAACTTCTCAGCCCCCGCAGGCTTCACCGCCGCTGGACCCTACACGGTTGCCACAACGCCGGCGATGAGCGACTGGCTCCACCTCTGGAACCGCTCATCAAACGGCGGGGCCGACCCGTTCACGGCGACGCCCCGCATCGCCCGCGTCACCAACATCGACCTGTACAACTCACCCGCCACCTGGAGCAACGACCGGCTCGAGACCTTCCGCCCGACGACCTGGAACCCCAGCGCCCTCACCGCGGGCGACGTGAAGCACATGGGCAACACGCTGGCCGACGCCGACGGCGACGGCTGGTTCGACGCGCTGTGGCAGGAACTGGTTGACACCTCCGACCCCTCGCGCCCCGCCAGCCTGCTGCCGGGCGGCACGGGCGTGCGCTGGTTCGTCGCGCCGCGCATCATCGACTTGTCTGGCATGGTGAACGTCAACGTTGCCACCAGCTTCGCCGTGCCGCCCGATATCGAGAACCCCGCCGGGCTCACCCCCAGCGATGTTGATCTTGAGCGTCTGCTCACGCTGGCCGACGCGCGCCAGTACTTCGACATCAACCCCGGCTCAAACTGGGTTGACGGCTCAAACTACAACGACGCCAGCCAGATCACACTGGCCGGGCTGTCGGCCTTCTCACGCATCCTCGAGGCCCGCGTCTCGGGCGTTGCGGAGGTTGACGGCAACAGCTTCTTCGCGCCCGCAGGGCCCGACATCGTCAGCCCCTCGTGGCTCGCCTCGATCGGCACGAGTCGGCCAACGGGCCTCAACGGCAACGGCGTGATGCTCGGCTCGGTCACACGCACCCAGCTCTACACACTCGGCGGCAAGGACGACGCCAACGGCCAACTCCGCTCCGACACGCCCACCAGCCCGGTCTTCCTCAAGCAGAACGGCGGCTTCGGCCCCGCCGACGAGCTCGACCTGCGCGCCTTCGGCTTTGTCAACGACGCCCGCGCCCTCTCACGCCTCGAGACCGTCGCCGCGTCAGACCCGCGCTACGCCCTCATGAGCCCCTTCCGCTCGCTGCGCGACTTCGTCACCGACCGTGACGCGGGCATCATGCCCGGGCTCTACGTCGGCGGCGGCAACCAGGTCCCCGCGGCGATGGCCCAGTACTTCAGCGACCCGCGCCACCTGCTTACCACCATCAACGGTGCACGCCCCATCCGCTATTCCCACCGGCTGCTCACCGGCGCGACCGACCCGAGCGCCCGCTACGCGATGACTTCCGACGAGGTCCGCACCGACATCATCCCGCTGCTGCACAACGCTGTTGACCTTACGGCGACCCCCTCGCGCGGCGTCTACCCGATCCCTGCGGCGAACGAGATCTTCCGCAACTACGCCCTCGCCCTCTCGCCCTTCCTGGGTGACCCGCTGGTCTGGAACGACGCCCCCGTCGGGGGGCTGCGCGCCCACGGCATGTCGTTCGGCGGCCCGACCTACGACACCGCCACCACCGGAACAAACGTCGGCGAGACCGTCGTACCCGGCCAGTTCCACGGCCGCGCCGCCGAGGTCGCCCTCCGCAGCGCGGCCCACATGGCGCTCAACCTGATGGCCTGGCAGGACGACTCCCGGCAGGTGGCCGGCGCCACCCACCCCGACAACCGGCTCCTTGCCGCCACGGTGCTGCTGGACTCAACCAAGCGCAACCAGGTCGCGACATCCACGTTCACCTCGGGCCCGCGCCAGTTCCCCTACTGGCCCGCCACGCTCACCGGCGCGCTGACCAATACCAGCACGCTCACCCCCAACACGCTCGGCACGACTAAGGCCGACGTCAAGGCCTACCCGTTCGACCTCGACATGGTTGACCCGGCCAACCCGGCGACCACCAAGCTCGCCACCGGCGCAAACGCCATGACCACCGACTACGCGGTCAACATTTTCGCCGCCCAGCCGCAGCCCTTTGTGACCGCCGCCGTCAGCTTCGATATGTACCACGACGCGCCGGGGTCGCGAGGCGGCGACAGCAGGGCATTGACTTCCACCTCTACCGACGGCGAGTGGACGGCCGACGTAGACGCCATGGGAGTGCCCACGGGCACGACGACCTCCCTGGGCATCACCATCGACGGCCGCATCTCCAACACCAACAACGACTTCCTGATGGAGTGCGTCGCCTTCCAGGTTACCAACCCGTTCGATGTGCCCATCACCCTCGGTGACCCGGCATCGAACACCTTCGCCTACTACTTCGAGTTCGCTGGCAAGTTCTACGACGCCGCCAAGTACGACGACTCGGGCAACCGCCTCGCCAACGTCACGCTGCTGCCCCGCCAGTCGCTCTGCTTCTACGTTCTCTCCGACACGCCCGACCGCGTGCTGCTGCGCTGGCGCGCCGCCGACCCCACCATCGACTCGCTCGCCGGCCTCGGCGGCGATGTGCTTAAGACCTGGGTCGACAAGCAGTTGACGGCCGTGGCCGGCAACTCGTCGCCCGCAATGCGCACCGTGCAGATCAACCCCGTCAACGGCACGCAGGTCGCCACCGGCACCCTGCACGAATCGATCGACTCATCGGCAACCTCCGACGCGAACAAGGTTGTCCGCCTCTGGCGCGTGGTGCGCGACCCGACGGGCGCAACGGCCGAGACCGCAACGAGCAACCACATCGCCAACGACTACCTCGTTGACCGCCTCCGCGACCCCAATTACGGCGACGCCGGTCAGCGTGCGGCCCTCTCCCGCAGGCTCGACTCTGTCAACAACCGCTTCACGGGCATCGACGCCGGCCCCGAGCCCGGTGACCCCGAGTACACAAACGTCGCCGGGCAGCGCTTCAACACCGGCTTCGCCATCACCATGTTCGGCGCAGTCCGCCGCCGCACCGACCCAAACGGCGGCCCGCTCCCGGGAGACGCATCAGACACCACCGCGGGCACCATGCCGGCGTGGTGCCTTGAGCCCAAGGACGGCTCCGGCTACACCGCCGCGGCCAACGCCAAGAACGTCACCGACGCCAACTTCAACTTCTCAAACTCCAGCACCGTCGGGCGCCTGGGCCCGTCGGACTTCACCGGCCAGGGCGGCAGCGCCAACACCTTCAAGCGCATGATCGGCAAGGGCGTCAACGTCGTCTTCACGCCGGCGGGTGTTCACCCCGCCTCGCGCAACAGCACCAACGACGCCACCAACATCATCGGTGACGACCTCGCCGCCGTCGGCTGGAACGCGGGCGCAAAGTCAACCCTGCTGCCGGTCTACCCGCGCCGCAACAACACGCCCCCCAACACCGAGGTGCTGCGTCCGCCGCTGCGCCCCGCCGACTTGCTCCTGCCGTGGGCGATCGGCCCGTACCAGAACCCCACCGCGCCGGCCGCCGGCAACCCCGAGGCCGAGCTCGAGGCCCGGCACACGACCCTCTCAGAGGCCATGGCCTTCGGCCTCAACTACAGCCGCGCAACCACCGACACGGCCTACGAGTTCCAGATCGGCAAGGCGCTCGACCGCTGCCACCTCCCCACCGACCGTTTCGTGCCCTACAACGACATCAACTCCGACGGCGCGTGGAACTACAGCGGCGGCTTCGACCCCTACATCGCTAACGGCATCCCCTTCGCCCTCAACATCCTCGACCGCTTCCGCACGACGCGCTACGGCACCATCGAGAGCGCTGTGCCGGGCCTGGGCAACATCAACACGGTCTCGCTCGAGGCCCTGCGCATGTGGCCGATGCTCACCCCCGTCTCGCAGCACCTCTACGGCACCGACACGCTGGCCTTCAAGGGCCACTGGATGAATAGCACGAGCAGCCCCTACACGCTCAAGCTCAGCAACGAGGCCGGCGTGCTGGCGCCGCGCTCGCTCTGGAAGTCCAGCGACGACCGCTGGGACGTCGCCGCAACGCTCATCGCCTACCGCGACAAGCAGGCCGTCGTCGCACGCGGCAACCAGGGTGACGAGGCCGGCGCCAGCCGCGTCTACGTCGACTTCTCGCCCGGCAACGACACGGCTGCTGGCACCAACTTCCGCGGCGGCCGCCCGCTCATGACCAACTGCGTCAACGTGCGCTCCGAGCCGGGCTTCAAGTCCATCGGTGAGATCATGATGGCCATCGTGCAGGACAACTCGGTTCGCGAGAGCCAGAACCTCAACGCGGTGGAGCAGAAGCAGCTGGGCATCGACCGCCTCGCCGCGCTCGACAAC
>JAUXUZ010000185.1 GCA_030680655.1 Phycisphaerales bacterium | reverse complement strand
ATCGGGGTTGTCGAAGGCAGCGCCGAACGCGTGGCTCAGGGCGTACCCCAACTCGCCCCCTTCGTGGAGCGATCCCGGGCACTCGGGAGAGACGTGGCTGGGGATGCCGCCGGGAAAGGAGAACTGGCGGAAGAGCGCCTTGAGCCCGGCCTCATCGCGGCCGATCTTCGGATAGACCTCGCTGTAGGTCCCCTCGAGGTAGGTGTGGGCAACGAGGGCGGGCCCGCCGTGCCCCGGGCCTGAGAGGTAGATCATGGTCAGGTCGTGCGCGACGATGACCCGGTTGAGGTGGGCGTAGATGAAGTTCTGTCCGGGTGTAGTACCCCAGTGCCCGAGCAGGACGGGCTTGATGTGCTCTTGCGCCAGCGGCTTGCGCAGCAGGGGGTTGTCCAGCAGGTATATCTGGCCAACGGAGAGGTAGTTGGCGGCCCGCCAGTAAGCGTCAAGACTCTGAAGAGCCCGGTCGGAAGGGATCGGTGCGTCAATCACGGCCACCTCCATTTAGGCGCATCGGCCACGCGTCGGACCCCTCCCAGCGTCGGCCGGCACACTCTCACAGGAGGGTACTCTTCTGCACCGCCACGCGACCAGCTGAAAGAGCCGCCATTAGCGCGCGGAATTGCAGCCATTCTCGCCATGGGGGCTGCTGAGTGTTTCCTGACCCCTATCCCGGCCGATAGAACACCTCAATGCCCGTCGATCTTCAACTCTTCCTGCTCAAGCTGATCCCTTTGATCTTTGTGTTCTGCTTTGGGGCCTGCATCGGGTCGCTCATGAACGTGCTGGTGTACCGGCTGCCGCTGGGGATGGGCGTCGTGACACAGCCGAGCCACTGCCCCAAGTGCAACACCAGGCTCTCCTGGCGGGAGAACATCCCTGTGCTGGGGTGGCTCCTGCTGCGGGGTAAGTGCCGCTTCTGCAAGGCGCGGATCAGCCTCGAGTACCCGCTGGTCGAATTCGCGGTGGCGGTGATGTTCGTGCTGGTCTGGCTGCAGCTCTACTGGATACCCGGGGGGAACGGGTTGCTGGCCCAGTTTGCGCCCGACTGGGCGCGATCAGGCTGGGAGATGACCTGGCCGATCTACGCGATTGTCGTTCTGCTCTTCTCGGGTCTCCTTGCTTCCACCATCATCGACGCTCGAACTTTCACGATCCCGCTGCAGATCCCGTGGGCCGTAACGGTGATCGGTGTGGTTGTGCACACCGCTTGGGCGGCGGTGGTGCAGTGGCGATGGGGGAGTCTGACTTCGGCGGCACCCGGCTCACACTGGTCGATCAGTACGCCTCACGCCTGGCCATTTCCCAGTTCTCTCCTGGGCGTACCGGCGGATGTGGACACTTCCGGCATTTGGTGGTGGATCGGAGTTGCCATTGGCGGCATGGCCGGACTTGGGCTCTCTTGCCTCATGCTCAAGCTCGGCTGGATCCGTCGCTCAATGGACGACTATGAGCAGTGGGAAGAGGCAGAGCTCGCGCGACAAGCCGCGGTTGCGGCCGACCCTGCGGCAAAGCAGGACCCAAACCGGGTTCCAATTGATTCGGAAACTGGCCTCCCGGCCGATCCGACGCAGCTGTGGACGCTCTATCCGCGGGCACGCCGCGAGATGGTCAAGGAGCTTGCGTTCCTTGCTCCGATTGTCGTCTGTGCGTGCCTGCTCGGAATGCTGCTGTTCAAGCTGAACTACACGCCGCTGCCTCCGCTTTCAGTGGAACAGATCCAAGCCGCGGCCGCCCAGGGCCTGACGACGTTTCGCTGGTCGCAGACCGCATACCTGCCGCCGTTCTGGCTGATCGTGCTCTCAGGCTCTTTACTGGGGTACCTGATCGTCGGCGGGGTGCTTTGGTTCGTCCGGATCGCGGGAACACTCGGCTTCGGCAAGGAAGCGATGGGAATGGGGGATGTTCACTTGATGGCGGCGGTCGGGGCGTGCCTCGGCTGGATCGACGGGACGCTGGCCTTTTTCCTCTCGGCCCCGGTCGCTCTGGGCGGATGGGTGGTGGGGTGGGCGATCGCCCGGCTCGGGGGTTCGAAGAAGGGGACGACCCTGCCTTTTGGGCCATGGCTGAGCATCGCGACGGTGCTGGTCTTTGTCCTTAAACCGCTGATCGAGCTTGGGCTGACAGCGCTGGTGAACGCCAAGCCACCGGTCAACCTGCCGTAGTGGGGCTGCCCGTGGCCTCTGCTGGCAGGCAGCGACCCTGCCTCCGTACGAAATCTGCGCGGCCCGGAAGCCTCAAGTGGAAACTCTCGATCCCTCTGCCCGTTGGTCGAAAACCGGCTCGTCGTCCGGCTATCCTCGGACATCCGACGCCAGAATTCCGGCCGCACTGCGCGGCCGACAATCAGTCGTTCGTGTCTTTCGAGCAAGGAGGTTCAAGTGAACAAGCGAATCGTGTGCACAGGTCTTTTCGGTCTTCTCGCCGCTGCCGCTCTGGGTCTTGGTGGTTGCACCAACACCCTGAAGGAGGAGAACGCGCAGCTGCGCGAGAACAACGCAAAGCTCGAGACCGAGCGGGCCGACCTCGTGAAGACATCGGCGGCGGAGCAGGCCGCCCGCGCTGAGGCCGAGGGCAAGGCCGCCGCGAAGGAGGGCGAGATCGCCCGCCTGCAGCAGGAACTGGCGGCCCGCCAAGCTCAGCCCCCCGCAGGCCCGGGCCCCAGCGCTCCCTACCGGACTGGCGGCAGCACACGCACCATCCTGGCCGGTGACGTTCTCTTTGGCCCGGGTTCGGCGACGCTGACCAGCGGTGGAAAGAAGGAAGTGGACAAGGTCATCGCCGACTTCAAGCGGCAGCACGCCGGCGACTCGATTGTCGTCGAAGGCTACACCGACAGCGACCCGATCAAGAAGAGCAGTTTCGGCAGCAACAGAGCGCTGAGCCAGGCCCGCGCTGAAGCCGTCGAGAAGTACATGATTTCCAAAGGCGTTTCGTCTTCGCGGATCAGCGCAGTGGGCAAGGGATCAGAGAGCCCCAAGGGCACCAAGGCGGCCAGCCGTCGCGTTGAGATCGTGATCGTCGATCGCTGAGACCGAACCATTCCTGTGAGTTTTCGGCCCCCGGCGATCGCCGGGGGCCGTTTTTGTTTGAGGCCGAATCCTCTCTGTACAGCCAAGGATGGGCGGTTCGGGCGACTGACCGGCCGTAGCCGCGGAGTCTGTCGGTGTGACAGCAGATTCGATCTACACTTCATGCACAAGGAACAAGCATGACCACGACCGCTCCTACTTCAGCGTCCGCCGTCACAGCGCAAGCGGGCAACGGCCCGTCCGGGGGCACGGGCTCGCCGCACAGCCACGGACAGGAGTTGCAGCAGAGCCCAGCCCTTGCGGCGGCGATCGATGGGATTGTTGCCGAGGTTGCCGCACGCAGCGCGCTGATCACCGACATCCGCGGGGCGCGGAGCGATACGGCCAAGCTGTCGTACGAGGCCCTCATGGCCCGCGCCGCCGACGTTCGCGGCCGGGCGCTGCTCTACCCGTACCTGGGGAGCGGGCTCGGCAACGGCGCACTGGTTGAACTGGCCGATGGCAGCGTGAAGTGGGACATGATCACGGGCATCGGGGTTCACTTCCTGGGGCACTCCGACCCTGCGATGATCGCGGCCACGGTTCGGGCCGGAACGAGCGACGTTGTCAA
>JAUXUZ010000179.1 GCA_030680655.1 Phycisphaerales bacterium | reverse complement strand
TGAGGTAGACCAGCGCTTCCTCGCTCTTGCCCTGCGACCTCAGGAATGTGCCGTAGTTGTTCAAACTGGTGATGGTGTCGCCGTCTTCATCGCCGAACAGCCGCTCGCGGCGATCGAGTGTTTCCTTGAACAGCTCGCTCGCCTCGCCGAAACGGCCCAGCCCCTGCAGTTGCGTCGCCCAGGCGTCGCGGGCCTCGATCGTTGCGCGGGCGTCGGGGCCCTTGAGCTTTGTGCGTAGCTGCACGACCTCACGCATCAGCGGTTCGGCCTCTGCGTTGCGGCCGCGGGTATTCCCCAGCAGCGCAGCGCGGTTCCACAGCGCGTCGCAGACGATCTGGTCGTCGCCGGTTTGCTTCGCGTGCTCCAGGGCCGCGGCGAACTGCTTCTCGGCGTCATCGATCTGGCCGAGGCTGCGGTACGATTGCCCGATCGCGCCGTGCAGGCTCGCCGCGATGACGTGATCGTCGGCGAACTTGGTCGGGATCAGGTCCGCGGCCTTCTCGAGGACCTCGACCACGCGCACATCCCTGCCGCCGGTCTCCTTCTTCATCTTGTTGGGGTCGGCCGCCCGCAGCATCGTGGTGAGGAACTGCGCAACCATCCCCGCCTGCTTCTCTCGGCTCTCAGAGATCACGCGCGCCGCGACCGCTTGCTTGCGTGCCTCTTCCGAAGCGCCCTGCGCCTTGAGCGCCTCGCCTTTGGACTCCTCCGCGTGCGTGCGTGCCTCCTCGGCCGTGCGCATCTCCGCGATCGACCACGCGGCCAGCCCGCTGATCGCCACCAGCGCCACAGCGCCCACCACCAGCGCCGCCTTGAATCGGCGTGCGCGGCGGTTCACGGCGCGCCAGGCGGTCTCGCGCTGCGCCTCGATCGGCTCACCCGCGAGGTAGTGGCGCAGGTCCTTCGCCATGTCCATCGCCGTCGCGTACCGCTGCGCCGGGTTCTTCCGCAGGCACGTGAGCGTGATGGTCTTCAAGTCGGCGTCGAGCCCCGCGCCGGTGGCGCTGCGCCCCATCGGGCCCGGCTCGGCACCGGCGATGTTCGCGAACGCGGCGGTCAGGCTGCCGCCGGTGTCGTAGGGCATCTTGCCAGTCAGCAGCCGGAAGAGGACCACTCCGAGGCAGTACACGTCCGAACGCGTGTCCACGGCGTCAACAGCTCCGGTAGAGTGCTCCGGGCTGCTCCAGGCGATCGACCCCACAAACTGCCCGCTCACCGTGACGTTGCGCGCATCAGACGCGGCACTCCCCGCCTCGGCCCGCGCAAGCCCAAAGTCAACCACACGCGGCTGACCTTCAGAATCGATCAGGATGTTGTCGGGCTTCAGGTCGCGGTGGATAACGCCGCGTTGATGGGCGTGCCCGACCGCTTCGGCAACGATTGCCATCAATGCGGCAGCGGCTCGGGGCGGCTTCCCTTCGGCGAACTGCTCGAGGCTCGGACCCTCGATCAGCTCCATTACCAGGTAGACGCGGCCGTCGGGCGGTGGGACCTGCCCGCTGTCGTACACGCGGACGATGTTGGGGTGGCGGAGCGAGGCCGCCAGCTCGATCTCGCGCGCAAATCGCTGCCGGGCCCGCTCGTCGTCGGCCCGCACCAGTTTCACGGCGACGCGCCGACCGGTGCTCTGCTGCTTCGCGGAATAAACAACGGCCTGCCCGCCTGCTTTCAGCCGCACCAGCGACGAATAGCCCGGAATCTCCGGCGAATCACCCATCGTCACCACCACCCTGCGCACCTCTCCCAGCAGGCTCGTCTCATCGCTGTACCAACTCGGTGCCGAAGCGCCGGCGGCTTCGCCGCGATCGATATCGGAATCGGGCAGACCGTCAGCCATTCAGCCCTCCTCCAAAACCTGTTGAGCGATCAACTTGATGAACCGCTTGACGATGCGGGACTTGGCCTGATAGACCGACTCGACGCTCACGCGCAGATCGCGGGCGACGGTGGCGGCGTCGTGCTGCATCAGCGCATATCGCTGGAACGCCTCGAGATCGGTCGCGTTGAACTCGCTCTCGATCGTCTTCATCGCCAGGCGAGTGTGGTGTTGGCGCCATTGCTGCTCCCAGGCCTCTTCGCTCGCTTCGTCCTCGATCCGGCCCTCGCCTGACCGCCCCCGTCCGATGGCACCGCCGCCCGACGAAGGCGCGGCCACAACCGCGTCGTAGTCTTCTAGACGGCTGGTGCCCGGGTTCTGACGCGCTTTCCGGGCAATTGTGTGGAGCACAGTGGTCTTGAGGTACGACCGAAACGTCCCCTTGCTCGGGTCATAGACAAACCCGTTTCTCATGACCCGCGCGAGCGAGACCATCACTTCCTGCACCAGATCATCGCCGTCGGCCGCATGAACACCCCTCAATCGCCCGAAACCGCGGATGAGGTCGCCGTAGCGATCGTGGAACGCCCGCCACGCTTCGTGATCGATGCCGGCCGGCTCGACCCCCTGCGCGGCTGCGCCCCCACCTCCGAGGCGTTCAAGCAGCGTGATGTGGGTAGACCGACTAAACACCCTTCTAATCTACCAGAAACCAAACCTGTTGCCACAAATCGGGGCCAAGATCAAGGGCTGGCGACAGCGGGCCGCCGCGTCATTCGCGTGTTCCATGCGATTGAAGCGACCGAGAACTTCGTACCGCCCATCGCTCAATTGCAGCAGGATCGGGAGATGGATGGCCGTTCGGCCGAGCCCACACTTGCTCAGTCTGGGTCCATCGCGCACATCCGGCACGGCTCGATCGGACTCAGAACACGAGACCAGGAAGAGTCGCCCTCGTTCGAGACAGGCTTCCTCAATCGGGCTCGAAACCGGAAGGCCCTCACCCGCTGTGTGCGCCTCAAGCAAGTCCATGGCGCAGTGGTTCATCGTGGCAGCGCTCGGGCGATCGCAAAGATGGTGAGACAGAGAGACCCGTCAAGGCACACGCTTCATGAACGTCCATTGTCGAGGCGACAACGAATGAAAACCTCTTCACCTTTCGAGAGGCTCCCCTTTAAATGGGGTGGTGCGGCCATATGCTCTAAGAGGGCTTCGGTCGCCGATCAATCTCCTTCCGCACCCGGAGTAAGGCCATGCGCGTGCTCGTGATTGAAGACAACCCGAAAATGTCAGCGGCCCTCCAGAAGGGCCTTCGCGAACAGGGGTTCGCTACGGACACCTCCGCCACGGGCTTCGAAGGCGAAGACATGGCCTGCACGAACGTCTACGACATCATCGTGCTGGACCTGATGCTCCCGGATCGTGACGGCATCGAGGTCTGCCGGAACATCCGCAGGCGGGGGGTCAAGAGCAAGGTGCTCATGCTCACCGCCCTGACCAGCACCGACGACAAGGTCACGGGCCTCAACGCCGGCGCCGACGACTACCTGGCGAAGCCGTTCGAGTTCGAGGAGCTGGCGGCCCGGCTCCGAGCGCTGCTGCGCAGAGACGCCGCCGAGACCCGTTACCTTAAGTGCGACGACCTGGAGCTCGACCTCTACTCCCGAACCGCCAAACGCGGGGAGGGAACTGTTGACCTCTCCAACAAGGAGTTTGCGCTGCTGGAGTACCTGATGCGCAACCCCAACCGCGTGCTCTCGCGAACGCAGATCGGCGAGAAGGTCTGGGACCTGTCGTTCGAACCCACCAGCAACGTCGTCGACGTCTACATCTCCGCGCTCCGCCGCAAGATCGACCGCGGGTTTACGCACGAGCTCATCCACACGGTGAAGGGGGCCGGCTATCGCTTCGGAGTGATTGAATGACGGAGGCGTCGCCGAGCAGGGCGGACCCGAACGACAGACCCGCCAGGGGGAAGCGATCGAGGGTGTCGCTGCGCACGCGCGTTGCAACCAACGTCGTCGCGGTAACGGCCGTCATCCAGGTCATCCTTGGAGTGGTGGTGTACCAGTACTTCCGATCAACGGTGGACGAGTTCTTCGAGACGCGCCTGGCGACGCGTGTTCGGTGGGCAGCGACCGAGCTCACGGCCGCGTCGTCCCGAGGGGTGGCGCCTTCCAACACCATGCTTGAAACGCTCTCGGATCGCACGATCCGGCAGGTCACGTTCAACACGCTCGTGCTCGTCATCCGCGACGCGAGCGGGCGTGTGGTCGCGACGTCGGACGCAAACGTTAACACGTCCAACCTTCCTCCTCCGCCGCCGCTGGGGCCAGCGGAGATGAGGTTCGCCATGGCCCCGATGGACAACCTCGGCAACAGCGAAGACGAGAAGTTCCCCGCACGAACGGCGACGCTCGCCGTGACCCTGCACGGCTCCGGCGCCGCGCCGCACTTCCTCACCGGTGCGATCAGCAACGCGGCCGCCTCCCAGATGAACGAGCTGGTCGGGCGTGCGGTCCTCCTCGCCAGCGTGCTGGGCCTGCTCGCGACCGGGTGCGCTGGGTGGTTCATCACCGGCCTCGCGCTGAAGCCGCTGGAGCAACTGAGCACGGTCGCAAGGGAGTTCAGCCTTGAGCGGATCAACCAGCCGGCCCAGAGCCTGCCGCAGATCCCCGAACTCTCGAAGCTCACCGACGAACTCGAGGCCGCACGAGGGCGCATCAGGCTTGCGCTGCAGGCGAACGAGCGGTTCATAGCAAACGTCTCCCACGAATTGAAGACACCCGTCGCCGTGCTGCGCGCCGAGGCCCAGAACCTCGACGCCACCGACCTGCCGCCCGAGTCGCGGGCGTTCGTGCGATCGGTGATCGAGGAGACCAGACGCCTGGGGATGATGGTCGACAGCTTCCTCACGCTCGCCGCGGTCCGCTCAGGGCGCGAGCTGACGGTCACGAAGCCGGCGTACCTGAACGACGTCCTGGTTGAGTCGCTTGCGCATAGCGCAGGGATGGCCAAGCTCCACAACGTGACGCTCCTTTCGGACCTCTACGACGGCGACAACGACCTGGTGGTTGCCGGCGACGCCCACCTGCTGCGCGTGCTGTTTGACAACCTGCTCCGCAACGCGGTGCGATTCAGCCCCAGCGGTTCCAGCGTCCGGGCGACGATCGTCGCCGATGCGAACAACGCGACCGTTTCCGTCGTCGACTCTGGCCCGGGAATCCCCGACGACCTCCTCCCGACCATCTTCGAGCGATTCTCCAAGGCAAGCCCGGTTGCCCCTGGGCGAGGGCACGGCCTGGGGTTGTCAATCGCCCAGGGGATCGCCGAACTGCACGGCGGCTTGATCTCCACGACAAACCTCCCCGCAGGGGGTTGCCGCTTCGTCGTTGTGCTGCCGCGCCAGCACACGCCCAGGGCGGTTGCTTTGCCGTCAGATCGCACCGGTTCGCCGCCCATCAACAGGCCGGGTTAGACGTGGATCGAGGCCAGGAGGCTGGCCCGGACGCAACCC
>JAUXUZ010000173.1 GCA_030680655.1 Phycisphaerales bacterium | reverse complement strand
TCGTGGGCCACGTTCTCGACGACAGCACCTGGCGCCGCGGCGAGGTGAACGGCCTGCTCCTTGAACTGCGGGGTGTAGACCTTGCGGGGCATGTTCGGACTCCTGAAGAACCGTAACCGCGGTCCGTCGGTGTCCGAAAGTCGTGGGCAGGGTCAGCTCCTTGGGTGCAGTAAAGGACGCGCAGGATATCAGAAAATGACAAATGACAAATGGCAAATGGCAAATGGCAAATCGGGAAGGAGGGAGGGGCGGCTGGGGCGTTGCGCAAGCTCCGCAGATTCTGATTTGCCATTTCCGATTTGCCATTTGCCATTTCTCCCCCCTTATCCTCCCCAATGCCCATCGTCGTTCTCCAGCACGCAGATTCCGACGGCCTCGGCCGCCTCGCCCCGATCCTCCGTGACCGGGGGCACGCCCTTGACGTCCGGCGGCTCGACCTCTCCCCGGTTCAAGGGGGCAGGCCCGTTCCGCCCGACTACGACAACGTCTCGGCCGTCATCTCGCTCGGCGGGCCGATGAACGTCGGCGATGCGGGGGTGACGTGGATGGAGGCGGAACTGGCGTACCTCAAGGGCGCGCACGAGCGTGCCCTGCCCGTCATCGGCATCTGCCTGGGTGCCCAGATGATCGCCAAAGCCCTCGGCGGCGAGGTCGGCCCGATGGACGCCGTTCCAGGCGAGTTCGGTTTCGGCGATGTCACCATCACGGTTCCCGGCCAGACCGAGACGATGATGTCCGGCATCGCCTGGTCGAGCCGCCAGTGGCAGGCCCACAGCCAGGAGGTCAAGAAGCTACCCGACGGGGCGCTGCTGCTCGCGACCGGTAGGATGTGCAAGGTGCAGGCGTTCAAGGTCGGCATGCGCACTTACGGCTTCCAGTACCACTTCGAGAGCGATCGGGCCGACATCGACACGTTCCTCGCCGACTCCTGGTCGCGGCAACTGATGGAGAAGCTGGGGCTCTCGGCCGGTGATGTTGCGCGCCAGGCCGACGAGCACTACCCCGTCTTTGACCGCCTGGGGAACCGGCTCTGCGGAAACTTCGCTCAGTTCCTCTTCCCCTCGGTCAGCCGCCTCCGGGCGTGAGCGAGCGGGGAGAGGCCCCGTTAAAAGAAAAAGAAGAAACAGGCAGACGGGACGGCTCGGGCGGTGTCATACTGGTAACAGGAGCCACCCGATGATCCGCCCGACCCGCCCCTCCACGCTCTCAGCCCTGTTGCTCGTTGCCCTCTCGCTCGGCGTGCCGGTGTCGATGGTCGCTGCCGGCCAGCCTGCGAAGCCCCGGCAGGGAACGAGGGTGCCGGCGCCAGCGCGAGACCGGTCGGCGACCATCGCGCCTTCAATCCGTGACAACGCGGCGCTGGTCTACTACAGCATCTGGATGAACGACAACCGCGAGGTGATGGCGCCGTTCATGGAGTCGTACGGCGACGTGCAGTACGGCAAAGCGCTGCCAAAGCCGGTCGCCGACTACCTCGCGCTGCGTAAGGACGACATCAGCCGGATGGTGCGCGCTGGGAAGATGCAGCACTGCGACTTCGGCATCGACAGGGGTGAAGGGTTCAACGTGCTGCTGCCCCACCTGGGCAAACTGCGCATGGCCGCGCGCACGCTCAACGCCGACGCGGCACGGTGTCTGCTGGAAGGGAAGCCCGACGAAGCAGCGGACCGGTACGTAGCGATCTTCGGGCTGGCGCGCCACGCGGCTGGGGACCGGCTCCTCATCAGCAGCCTGGTAGGCATCGCCATCGCCACCTTGCCCGAGGACGGACTGGTGGATCACAAAGTGGCGTGGCAGCTCACCCCTTCGGGCCGCGCGAGGGTGCTGGCCGCGATCGATAGACTCGACGGCGCCGCGGGGTTCCGGCTCAAGGACGCGCTCGAGGGGGAGCGTGAGATGGCCGTGGAGTTAACGATCTTCAAGTACGGCGGACCAGACGCCGGCCGGCGGTTCGCCGACGAGGTTCTCAGTATGGCGGCGGATGCGAGCCCCCCCCCGCCGGCTCAGCCGGGCTCGGCCCGTGCGGCGAAGGACGAAATCACCGACATTGAGCGGATCCGCCAGATGGACGGCGAGGCACTTCACGCGGAGGCGCGCAAGCTGAACCGATTCTATGTGGAGGCCTCCAAGGTCTGGGATGCGCCGGACGCGACGCAGCGGCTGAGGGAACTGGTGCTTGAGGTTGACCGGGGCGGATTCGGTCTGTTGGCCGGCCCACTACTGCCGGGGGTGACCAGGTCCCGGATCTCACAGGACAAGGGCGTTGCGACGCTGGAGAGAATCGCCGCGGCGCTGCGTCAGGCCGACGCCGAGGCCGCGGCGGACGCAACAAATAAGAGCACCAAGTAGCCGAGAATCGGCAACGTCAAGAGCGCAACGCCCACCGTGAGTTCTGACCCTGCACACCCCGCCCGCCTGCTCCTCGCCATGCACCGCGGCGATGAGGAGGCCGCGCGGGCGCTGTGGGAGGCGCACGCGGGCCGCTTGACGGCGCTCGCCCGCGCCATCACCGGCTCGCACGCCGATGCGCTCGACGCCGTGCAGGAGGCGTTCGTTTCCGTCCTTTCACTCTCCGCAGCACGGGCCGCCACGATCGATGATGACGGGTGCTACCTGGCCGTTGCCGTGCGGACGCGGGCACTGAACCTCCTCCGCTCCGATGCTAGCCGCGCTACCCGCGAGCGTGAGAGCGCGCCGCTGCGACTTGTCGGCAAACCGAGCGACGATCCGGCGCTCGAAGAGGCGCTCAAGAGCCTGCCGCTTGAGTCGCGCGACATCGTCGCCCTCAAGCACCTCGCCGGGCTCACGTTCGATCAGATCGCGGTCGCTCTCGGTGTGCCAAGAGCGACCGCGGCGTCTCGCTACTACAACACCATCGAACAACTCCGCAGCGCCATGGGTGCGCCGCAACCAAATCGGGAGGTGGCCCGTGCCTGACAATGAACTTCTCGCCCGCCTCGACGCGATGGGCGCACACGCTGCGGCCGATACACCGCCGATGCCCCCTGCGATCACGTGGGCCCTCGCCGCTCGGCGGGCGTGCAGGAGCCAGCGCGCTCCCCTCCCCGCCCTTGCTGCGGCGGCCGCGGTGATCGCCGCCGGTGCTGCGCTGGTGGTTCTCAAGGCCCCGTCCGTGCTTCCCCGCGACACGGCCCAGGTGCGCGGCGGGCGCGAGCCACTGACGCCGCTGTCGATGATGGAGCGGTACAACCGCGCCGGAAGTCTCGACGCAGCACTCAACACGCCAACCGGCAGCGCGGGCTCAGCGATGGTGGAGTTCCCTGTTGTACGCGCGATCGACGCGCGCTCGGGGCAACTGCCGGAGTAGCCCATCTGGGCACTCCAGCGATTCTGCATACGCTTGCGCCATGAGCACCCGCGGCGAACTCCTGGCCGACATCACCCTCCTCAACAAGCAACTCCTCGGGCGCTACCTCGTCGGCTTCAACGATGTTACCGGCGTCCGCCAGACGCCCGACCTCCCCAACCACGTCGGCTGGTGCCTGGGTCACCTCGCCTTGACGATGCACCGCGTCGCCGCGTCGATCGAGGGGACCGACACGCCGCTGCCGGCGAAGGACTTTGTCAACGGCGGCGGCTTCGCGGGCTCAAAGGACAAGGGCGTCATCGACGCCGACGCCGTTGCCTTCGGTTCAAAGCCCGAGGACCGGCACGACCGCTACCCGACCCTCGCCCGCAGCACCGAGATCTACAACAACGCCTGCGACCGCCTCGCCAGCGCCGTGCGCGCGTGCGACGACGCCCGGCTCGAACAGACCGTCGCGTTCGGTGCGCTGCAGCTGCCCATCTGGGCGCTGGTCGCCCGCATGACGTTCCACAGCGGCTTCCACACCGGCCAGATCGCCGATCTGCGCCGCGCTTTGGGGTTCAAGTCGATCTTCTCGTAAGCCGTCGCGCCATCGCCCCATCGTGTCGAATCGCCGCGGGCCGCTCAGGGCTTCGGCTTGGCCGTCGCCGCGCGTCGTGCAGCCCGCTCGGCCCGGTCAGCGGGTGTGAGCTCATAGATTTCCAGTCGGGCATTGGTCACTGTCAGGGCGCCGGGCTTCTCGGCTGACCATCCAAACCGCGTGTCGGGGTCCGCGCTAATGCACACGCGGAACCCTTCGCTCTCGGCATTCTGGGCGTAGTGCGGGTTCGCAGCCAGACGTTTGAGCATGGCAAGCGTAACGCCCTTCGCCCACGCCGAAGGCGGCGGCGAGCCCTGCGGCAGCAACGGTGCATCGATCGCAACGGCCCCCTGCCCGAGCGTTCGCGGGCTGACAACACCCTTGTCCGCCTGGCCGTCGACGGGCCAGTCCCACCTGTCGCCGCTGCTCAGCAAGTTGATGCGCACGCCGGTGCGCGAACCACCCTCGCGCTTCAGGTCGCGCGTATCGACCAGCAGCGCCCCACAGTCACCGATGGCCGTGCACATCGAGCCCCCGGTGATCGAGACGGCCCGGTTCTCGTCGATGCCCAGCCCGAAGGGCTTCTTGCTCGCCTCCAGCGCCGCGACGAGCCGACCGACGCGCCCACGGGCGAAGAAGTGCGTGTCGATCATCGGGCTCACGATCCCCAGCCCCTCGCCGATCTGCACACCCTTCCTCGGCGCTGGCTTTGTTGGCTTGGCGTCAGCGGGCATTGTTTCGCCGGGCTTGGCCGGCGCGGCCGCGGGCGGGTCGTCCTGCTCGCCATCGTCGGCCTCGCTCCCCGCCAGGGCGCTCTCGCTGCCGCCGCCGGTGAACATTGGGTTGCTCATCACCGCCGCCCCCGCGCTGCTCCCGGCAACGGGCGTCGCCCAGTGGCTCATGCCGTAGTCGAGGGCCTGCCGCAGGTCGGGCGCGGCCTTGAAGCGCTGCATAATGCGGCTCTGGTCGCCGCCGGTCATGAAAATCAAGTCGGCGTGCGGGAGCCACTCGACAGCGGTCTTGCGCTCGTCGGCGCCCTTGAGCACATCCGGCAGCAGCAGCGCGGTCCCCTTCCAGCCGAATTTCTCCAGCCGCGCCGACATCCGCGTGTCAGCCCCTTCGGCCCTTGACGTCGCGTAGGCGATGACCACCACCTTGCCGGTGTCCTTGCGGAGCGTCATCCACTTCATCAAGTCGGCGTTGTCATCCTTCATCGCCCCGCCGATGGCCAGGCAGTTGGTCACCGACATCCCCGTTGCGGGTTGCGCCGCTCCCCCATCCCCCGCGCACGCGGGCACGCCCGCGCCCAAGGCCACACCCGCGAAGCACGCCAACAGACGACCGTTCAATGCTGACATTCCCCGCTCCTTGCCAACCGTTCAACCAATCACCGCCCGCCTCACTGCTCCCAGATGCGCACCAGGAAGAGCCCCGACGAGTCGGCCGCCGCCCGGTACATCCCCTCGCTGCTGTAGGGCATCGCGATGTTCCCGTCCGCGTCCACCGCGATCAGGCCGCCGTCGTCCTTGGTCAGCTCGGTGAAGATCATGTAGTCGGCCGCCTGCTTGACGGTCTCCCCCTTGAGCTCCATCCGCGCCGCCAGCGACCGCGCCACCGTGTGCCGGATGAACTGCTCGCCCGTCCCCGTGCAGCTCACCGCCACCGTCTTGTTGGCATAGCACCCCGCCCCGATGATCGGTGAGTCGCCGATGCGGCCCCACTTCTTGCCCGTCAACCCGCCGGTGCTCGTCGCCGCCGCCAGGTTGCCCGCCTTGTCGCGCACGACGCACCCCACGGTGCCGAACTTCATCGGGCTCCACGCGTGCGACGCGGCACCCTGGCCGTCGGCCAGCGGCACGGAAGGGTCCAGCCCTGTGCCCGAGCCCTGGCTCCCCAGGTACTCGCGCAGCATCTGCTGCCGGCGCGGCGTGATGAAATACTCCGGCGGCATGCGCTGCACTCCGACGGTTGTGGCGAACTGCTCCGCTCCGTCGCCCGAGAGCAGCACGTGGCGCGTCTTTTGCATCACCAGCCGCGCAAGCGAGATCGGGTTCTTCACCGTCGTCACGCCCGCCACCGCGCCGGCTCGCAAAGTCGACCCGTCCATGATCGACGCGTCCAGTTCCGCGTGACCCTTGTCGGTCAGCGCAGCGCCGCGCCCCGCGTTGTAGAGCTCATTGTCCTCGAACATCCGCACCACCGCCTCGGCGATGTCCATCGCCGGTGCGCCCGCCTCCGCCAGCCGCTTGCCCTCCTCCAGTGCGGCCCGCAGCGAAGCTCGGTAGGCGTCCGCCATCGCCTGGCCCTCCCCACGCTCCAGCGTCCCCGCGCCGCCGTGGATGGCCACCGCCCAGGAGAGCGCGGCCGAGCCGGACACGGGGCGTGGTTCGGCCGAGGGTGAAGATGCGCATGCCATAAGTGGTGCCAGCGTCAGAAGGCCAATAAGTAGTCGGACCATGCCGACAGTGTACCGAACAGCCGCGCCCCTTGCACCGGCGAGGTGGCCGAAGGACCTCAACCACCCGATTGTGCCACCGCTTTGCTTGCACCGGCCGGTAGTTGATGTAAGCTGCCCTGTCCCCGGCGCGCCGCCGATCCGTTCGCAAGCGAGAGGAAACCCATGTCGGATATCGACCGTCGTTACCTGATCGGTGCCGGCATCGCCGGAGCCGCCCTTGTCGCCAAGCTCGCACACGCCGGACCGCTGAACCCACCCGCCGGACCCGTCGCCGCGACCGGCAAGACGCTCGACAACGTCGAGCCGCGCACCGCCGTCAGCGCCGCCACGTGCCCGGGCGACGACACGTGCCTCTACCGCATCACCGCGCCGGGCTCCTACTACCTCACCGCGGGCGTAGCCGCGGCGGGAACGACCATCGTTCGAATCTCCGCCTCCGGCGTCACCCTCGACTGCCGCGGCTTTACGCTCAACGGTGCTGGCAACGCCGTGTCACCACCCAGCCCCGCGTGCGTCGCCGTCGACGACGGGCTGCACGCCGTTGACGTCTTCGACGCCGTCTGCCGCGACGCCGTCCGCGGCATGCAGTGCGGCGGAGCCTGCGTCTCTGTCAGCGACGTCGACTGCTCCGGGTGCACCACCGGGATCGAAGTCGGGCCGGGCTCAAGCGTCGACGATTGCCGCGCAACCACATGCGTGCTGGCCTTCGCCTGCACGGCCGGACCTGAAGCGGCGGCCGTCGGCGGCGGCACAACGTTCACCGAGTGCATCGCCCGGGCCTGCGGGACCGGCTTCGCCTGCGCAGATGGCACCTGCATCGACGACTGCGTCGCCTGCGAGTGTGACGCTGGCGTCGCCTGCGGCGACCGCTGCTTCATCACCAACACCTGCGTCATCCGCGCATCGAGCGTCAGCTCCACCGGCGCAGGTGCGCCCGGCATCAGCGTCGGCGCCGCCTCCGAGTGCGACAGCTGCTGCGTGATCGGCGCGACCGGCCCCGGCATCGCCTGCGGCGTCAGCTGCTGCATCGACAGCTGCGTCTGCTGCCGCTGCGGCTCCGCCGGCGCCCAGTGCGGCGACAAGTGCGACGTCTCTGATTGCACCTTCAACGATAACGCGCTCGGCGGCGTCTCCGTCGCCAGCAGTTGCCGCGTCTTCGACTGCTGTTGCGACGGCAACGGCAACGCCCCCGGGACCCCGCCGGGGTTCGCCATCGCGTGCGAGTCGGGCTGCAGCATCGAGGACAACACCTGCCGCAACTCCCCCGTCGCCTGCCGGGTCGGAGGCACCGGCAGCCTGGTCATCAGCAACATGCTCCGCGGCTGCCCCTCCCCGGTCGTGATGACCAACCCCAACGAGAACAGCATCGGCGCGATGGTCAACTCGCAGAACAACCCGGCATTCCAGTCGAACAACAACGTCGGCAACATGGTCTAGCCGCGTTAAGCCGCCCGGCCCCGGTCGCCCGCCTGCTTCCCCTCGATCAACCGGCGGGTCGCTTCAGCGCGGAACGCAAAGATCTCCTCCAGACGGGGCCGCACAAACACGCGGTGCACGAGCGGCTCGAGCACCCACCCCGCATGCGCGTAACGCACCACATCGGTCACGCGTGTGCGCGTGGGGTCGCCGGGCACCGGCGCAAACGTGTGCTCGTGCACCCACAGCGCGTACGGGCCCTTGATCTGCTCATCGACGAACCGAACACCCGGCTCCCACACGGTGATGCGCGAGCGCCAGTTGAAGCGGAGACCGTGAAGCCTGAGCGAGTAGTCGATCAGTGCGCCGGGCTTCATCTCGATGGGGCGAGTGGTCTCGATGTGGAACGCGAGGAAGGCGGGTGTGATCGCCTCGAGGTTCCCCGCGTCGGCGAAGAACGCGAAGACGCGATCGAGAGGGGCGTTCAGGGTCTGTTCGGCGCGGAGAACGTGTTCACGCATGGTCGGCTCGGGGAATCGGATCGGTGCTGAGCACCGATTCGGCGTCGGTAGCGAGGGGTTCTCGAAAGATGCGAAGTTCGCGGGAAGCGGGTTGTAGCGCATCTTCGTGTACGCTGTCCGCACGCACCCCGGGAGAACGCCCATGCCCGTCGACATCTGCCGCCGCGATCTACTTGCTACAGCCCCGGCCGCGGGGCTGGCTCTGCTGGGATTGGCTTCGGTCGGTCGGGCGCAGCCGGCCGAAGCAGAGGCGAGAGCGAAGGCCGCAGAAACGGTGAAGAGTGGGGCGACTGGTGGTGCGTGGCCGGGGTTCCCGCGGCAGGACGCGGCCCTCGTGCAGGAGGTGGTCGGCGCGTCACACCGCAACGAGGCGCGGGTGCGTGAGCTGATCGATGCCCACCCGGCGCTGGTGAACGCCGCGTGGGACTGGGGCTTTGGCGACTGGGAGACGCCGCTGGGCGCGGCGGCGCACACGGGCCGGCGCAACATCGCCGAGCTGCTGATCTCGCGCGGCGCACGGGTGGACATCTTCGCAGCGGCGATGCTGGGGTGGGTTGACGCCGTCAAGGGGATGACGGCGTTGTCGCCCGGTGTTCAGCGTGCGATCGGCCCGCACGGGCTCACGCTGGCCCACCACGCGCGGGCCGGCGCTGAGCAGGCCGTCGCGGTGCTCAAGCACCTTGAGGAGCTCGGCGACGCCGACAAGGGCCCGGCGGTGAAGGCGCTGGCGGACGAGGAGCGGGCGCAGTACGAAGGGACGTTCACGTTCGGGCCCGGCGCGGCCGAGAAGTTCAGCGTGCGCAGCGGCAGGCAGGGGCTGGAGTTTGTCTACGGCGACGAAGGGGCGCGCCGGCTGCACATGGTGAGCGACGGCGAGTTCTTCCCCTCGGGCGTGCCGACGGTGCGGGTGCGGTTCTCGGTGAGCGCCGGACGCGCGCAGCGGGCGGTGATCACCGACCATGACTTGGTGGTGACGGGGGTTCGGCCGGGCTGATCGCGAGGCGGGGGTGTACGCTGAGGCATGGACGCACCCGGCGCGCAGAACTAGCCCGGTGGCACCCGGAGCGCCGCCGCTCAATACCCCGCCGCGTGCCCATCCTTGCGCGACTCCGAAGCGCCGGTGTACGTCCCGTCGGCCTCGCGCCGGATCGCCTGGTAACCACCGAAGACACCGATCGCGGCGGGCTTGAGCACGTGCCCGCGCCGTTTGAGCTCCGCGAGCGTCGCTTCCGGGAATCCGGGCTCGAGGTTGAGCACGCCGCCGTCGGTCATCGGCTTGACCATCCCCTGCGGCTCGGTCGATCCATCGTGGTGGATGCGCGGAGCATCACCCGCCTGCTGCAACGTCATACCGAAGTCGATGAGGTTGACGACGATCTGCGCGTGCCCCTGCGGCTGCATCGCGCCGCCCATGACGCCGAAACTGAGCCACGGCTGGCCGTCTTTGGTGATGAACGCCGGGATGATCGTGTGAAACGGCCGCTTCCCCGGCGCCAGCGCGTTGGGGTGCTTGGGGTCCAGCGCGAACTGTTCGCCGCGGTCCTGGAGCATGAACCCTAGACCCGGCGTCATGCCGCTCCCCATGCCGCGGTAGTTGGACTGGATGAGCGAGACCATCATGCCGCTGCTGTCGGCGACGGTGAGGTAGACGGTGTCGGCGCCGGTGGGAATAACGCCGGGCTCGGGCGCGAGCGCGGCCTTGGCCGGATCGATGAGCGTGCGGCGCTCGGCGGCGTACGCCGCGCTGATGAGGCGCTGCACCGGCGTCTTGACGAACCGCTGATCGGCGTAGAAACGCGCGCGGTCCTCGAAGGCAAGCTTCTTCGCCTCGACGAACGTGTGAACGTAATCGGGTGTGCCCCAGCCCATCGCCTTGAGGTCGAACCCTTCGAGCATCTTGAGGATCTGCAGCGCCGCGATCCCCTGACCGTTGGGTGGAATCTCCCACACGTCGTAGCCGCGGTAGTTGGCGCTCACCGGCTCAACCCACTCGCCGTGGTGGCTGGCGAAGTCAACCGCGGCGAGGACGCCCCCCTGCTCCTTGATGTAAGCCTCGACGCGTGCAGGGATATCGCCGCGATAGAAGCCGGCGCGCCCTTCGCTGGCGATCTTCTCAAGCGTGGCGGCCAGGAGCGGGTTCTTCCAGGTCTCACCACTTTCAGGTGCGCGCCAACCGCTGTCAGCGGAGTCGTCCGCGACCATGAACTGCTCGTTGAAGCCGGGGAATTTGGTGAGGCGTTTGGCGTTGAGGGCCCAGCCCTCGGCGATAACGGGCGTCATGGCGAAGCCGTCGCGCGCGGAGCGGATGGTGGGTGCGAGCAAGTCGCTCATCTTCGCCTTGCCGAAGCGCTCGTGCAACGCGAACCAGCCGTCAACACAGCCGGGCACTGTGACGGGCAGCGGCCCGTGCGGCGGGATGGCGTCGAGCCCGCGCGACTTGACGAACTCGACAGTCAGCGCAGCGGGCGCAGCGCCGGAGCCGTTGTAGCCGTGGAGCTTCTTCGTGGCGGGGTCCCAGACGATGGCGAAAAGGTCGCCGCCGATCCCCGAGCCGGTCGGCTCCATGAGCCCAAGCGCAGCGTTCGCCGCGATCGCGCCGTCAACGGCCGTGCCGCCCGCCCGCATGACGTCCAGGGCGATCTGCGTCGCGAGGGGGTGGCTGGTGGCGGCCATCGCACGGGCGGCGGTGGCCTCTACACGCGTGGCCTTGGGGAGTGACGGGTGTGACGGCACGGGCGGCTCCATGCCGGTTGCGGCAAGGGTGACAATGGCGAGCGCGGTAGCGAGCATGCCACAGCATACCGCCCGCGGCCCGGCCGTGTGCCCACCGCCCCGGCCGCTGCACGCAGGCCCACTGTCACACGCGGGCCTCCACCCGCACCAGCCCCGCCGCCCTCACCGCGAGCTTCCGGGCTTTCTTCGCCGTTGCCGCCGTCGCCAGCGCCACGCCCATCCGCCGGTACTTCCGCGTGCTCGGCTTGCCGAAGACCCGCACCTGAACATCCTCCAGCGCCAGCGCCTCGCCGATCCCCGTGTACGACGGCTCGCCCGCCCCTTCCGCGCCCGCCAGGATTACCGCGCTCGCAGCCCCGCCCTTGACATAGTTGATCTGCGCGATCGGCAGCCCCAGCACCGCCCGCACGTGCAGGTCAAACTCGCTCAGGTCCTGGCTGATCATCGTCACCATCCCCGTGTCGTGCGGGCGCGGTGAGAGCTCGCTGAAGATCACTTCCTTTCCCCGCACAAAGAACTCTACCCCAAACAACCCCGCGCCGGTCTCCCCGGCGATCTCACGCGTCACCGCCGCGGCCATCTTCTGGGCCTTCTTCACCAGCCCCGGCTTCATGGCGCACGGCATCCAAGACTCCATGTAGTCGCCACGCTCCTGCCGGTGCCCGATCGGTCGCACAAAGAGCGTGCGCTCCTTCTCCTTCAGCTTCCGGCCGCCCACCACCGCCCGCTGGCGCACCGTCAGCAGCGTGATCTCGTAGTCGAAGTCAACAAACTCCTCGACGATCACCCGCCTGGTGTCGCCGCGCATGTTCCCCACCGCGTACGCCCACGCCGCATCGATCTCCGCCTCCTTCCGCACCACCGACTGCCCCTTGCCACTGCTCGACATCACCGGCTTCACCACGCACGGCACGCCCGTCCCTTTCTTCCCCATCACCCGCTCGCGCAGCTCCGCCGCAGACTCCGCGTACCCGTGCCGCGCAGTCGGCAGCCGCAGTTCCTCCGCCGCCAGGCGACGGATCGCATCGCGGTTCATCGTCAGGTCCGTCGCGCGGGCCGACGGCACCACGCTCACACCCGCGCGCTCCAGCTTCACCAGCCGCTCGGTCCGGATCGCCTCCACCTCTGGCACCACGTAGAACGCCCGCCCTTCCCTCTTCGCCGCCGCGGCGTGCCTCCTCACCGCGCGCTCAAGCGCATCGCCGTCGAGCATGTTCAGCACCTCGAACCCGTCGGCCACCTGCATCGCCGGCGCACCGGCGTACGAGTCGCACGCCACCACGCGGCACCCCAGCCGCTTGGCCGAGATCACCACTTCCTTGCCAAGTTCGCCCGATCCAAGCAGCAGCAGCAGCGGCATCCGATTGCTCATGCGCGAAGAGTACCAGCCCGCGTGGAGCAGGCATTCGACCACTAACTCCAGAGCGGTGCAGGGTTCCAACCGCCACAATCCGCGTGGAGCAGGTCTCCAACCTGCTCTCCGCCCGTGTGGAGCAGGTTTCCAACCT
>JAUXUZ010000172.1 GCA_030680655.1 Phycisphaerales bacterium | reverse complement strand
CGGTTGGACAGCGGAATTTGCCTGGGCAAACCGCCGGATTGTCCTTGCGGGCGCGCGTTTGGGCGGTATGCTCTCCCCGTCGTCGTCGTGTTCCGCAAGCCCCGCTTGTGTTTGAGGGATGGCCGCGCTCCAGTGCTGGCCGAAGGAGATTCCCCGTGCTTACGTTCAACCGTTCGGCCGCGTCCGTCTTTGCTGCAGCGATCCTCGCCGTGTCGTGCCCCGCCGCGCTGGCGCAGGTGCAGTTGAGCGGCTACATCGCCGACACATACACGACGTTTGCCCCCTTCGGCAACACGCTGGGGCAGTACAACGACACGGTGAGCGGGACCGGCCAGCGCGGCACCAGCTTCGATTCGTTCTTCCCCGGCGCGCCCAGCCGGCACGCGTCGGCGGTCTCCGGCGGCGGGCCGGGGTACGTCAACGGCTACGCCTTCTCGCAGTACATCGCCAACACCAGCGACGGCAACCCCGGCAGCTACTACATGCGGGCGGAGTCCAACGTCGAGTCGACCTGGAGCGACATCGTGGTCTCGCCGATCGGTGGCGGGGGTGGCGGGGGGTTGGTGCCGTTCTCCGTCAACTTGCTGCTGCACGGGTCGTACGGGTTCACCACCAGCAACGCGGTCGACCCGCACAACGTCGGCTGGTCGCAATACTCGGCGGCGAGCTTTGCGATCTGGGTCAACGGTGTGGGTGAGAGCGGGAACTGGCTGGTCTCCTCCGACCGCGGCGGCCCCGTGACCAACCCGCTGGGCAACGGCTTCTTCGCGAACTTCAACGGCACGTTCAATGGCTCAACGGCCACGGTGATGGTGCCGGTCAACACGCCCTTCTCGATCAGGATGTTCCTGCAGGTCAACGCGCAGGTCTCGGTGCCCAGCGGCGGCAGCGTCGTCATCTCAACATCGACAGACTTCGCCCACACCGCCAGCTTCGCCACCAGCGGGCCGGCGTTCAACCTCCCCGAGGGGTACACCGTCAACAGCGCTCAGGCGGGCGTGGTGGACAACACGTTCATCCTGACGCCAACGCCGGGCGCGTTCGGCCTGCTCTCGATGGCGGGCGCGGCTGCGCTGGGACGCGGCCGGAGAAGCGGCGCGGCCAGGTAGTCGCCGCGCGTTGCGTGGGGGCGTGGGTGTGTGCTGCGCCCGAAGGCCCGTACACGACCGAGCACTACTGGTATTGAGCGGAAGGGAATAGGGAATAGGAAGACAAGGCCCGCGCCGATCGGCGCGGGCCTTTTTCATTTGAAGAGCCCCGTGCGTCGGCGAGTGGGGGTGTGCATCCGTTATCGTGGGGGTGGTCGAGAGTACCAGAGCCCCACACCCCCAGAGTCCCCCCCCTCCCCCTTCCCCTCTCCCTCCCGATTAGTTGGCCGATGTCCCGATCCTGAGGTATTCTGCTCCCTGGCCCAACGGGCTGGCGAGCGACGCCGCGCC
>JAUXUZ010000164.1 GCA_030680655.1 Phycisphaerales bacterium | reverse complement strand
GGGAAGGAGGGGTAGACCTTCTTCATCTTGGGCCGGCAGGTGAGGCGGAAGAGCGTCTGGCGGGTGTCGGTGTGCCGGCCGCGGGAGAGGATGTAGAACTGGCAGTTGGGCAGTGCGCGGGCGACCAGCTCGGTGGCGAGGATCTCCTCCTCGCGCCAGACCATGCAGTCCTTGAGCGTGGCGTCGATCTCGTACTCGGTGTGGAGGCGGTGGTGGACGACCTCGATGTTATCAACCAGGCAGACGCACAGGTCGGGCTTGAGGGCGGCGATCTGGTCAAAGTCGAAGGCGGCGAAGAGCCCGTGGCGCCAGCGGAAGCAGGCGTGGGTGTTGACGATGATGTTCTCTTTGCCCTGCGAGTCGGAGATGATGTCCTTGAAGACGGCGCGGCGGAGGGACTCGAGGCGCGACCAGGGGAGGTCGAGGATGCGCCCGGGCCGGACGTCGCGCCCCTCGCGGTACATCATGTCGCCGACGTGGTAGACGCTGATCTGCTCACCCTGCTGACCGGCGAGGTCCTCGGCGAGCTTGATGTAGGGCTTCTTGTCGTTGCCGATCTGACCGGTGAGGACTACGCGCATGAGGGCCTTTCGTAAGGGGGTGAGTTTAGGAGTGAGGCGGCGCGCGGGCCGGGGCTGGGGGCCGGCGGCGGGGATGAGGGGTTCACCACGGGAGAAACAGGGGGGGATACGCTTGGGCGCCTGCACTGTGCAGGGGAAACCAACGGGAGCCAAGCCATGTTTTCAAGGTTCAGCCGCAGCTGGGAGTTGACCAAGCAGTCGTGGGGCGTTCTGCGTGCCGACAAGCACCTGATGGTCTTCCCGCTGCTATCGAGTGTGCTGACGGTGCTGGTGTGCGTGTCGTTCTTCGTCCCGGCGCTGCTGATCGTGGGCCCGGTGCTGGGTGAGAGCGGCGCGAAGGGCGGGGAGCAGATCGCCCCGGGGATGAAGGTGGCCGGGTTCGCGCTGCTGTTTGTGCTCTACTTCGTTGTCAACGTGATCGTGACGTTCTTCAACGCGTCGCTGATCTCGTGCGCGCTGGCGCGGTTCAACGGCGAGGAGAGCGGGGCCGCGGCGGGGATGAGCGCTGCGCTGAAGCGCTGGCCGCAGATCCTGGGGTGGGCGGCGGTGAACGCGACGGTGGGTGTGGTGATCCAGATGCTGAAGGAGCGGGTCGGCTGGCTGGGGCAGCTGGTGCTGGGGCTCGCGGGCGTGGCGTGGAACATCGCGACGTTCTTCGTGGTGCCGGTGCTGGTGGTTGAGGGTGTGGGTCCGTTCAAGGCGGTGGGGCGGTCGTTCGACGTGCTGAAGAAGACCTGGGGTGAGAGCCTGATCGCGCAGGTGGGCGTGGGCCTGGTGATGGGGTTGGCGACGCTGGGCACGCTGGCGGCGACGGTCGCGGCGGGCATCGGGCTCGGCGTGGTGACGGATTCAGTGGTAGTGGCAACGGTGGTGATCTGCGCGGGCATCCTGCTGACACTGACGGTGGCGCTGGTGGGGTCAACGCTGAAGACGATCCTGGTGGCGGCGTGCTACCGGATGGCGACGACGGGCACGGTGCCGGAGGGGTTTGAGGGGTCGTCGCTGAAGGGGATGTTCGCGCCGAAGCGGTGAGAGTTGGCGAGGGGCTTGAGCGGTCTGCAGCGGACGGGCGACCCCTCGAACAGGGCAAAGCTGCGAGAAAGTGGCGCGAGCCGCAACCGGCCGGTGGTATAGTTAGTATACACTAACGTATGACGCCGCTTGTACTTGAAGCCTTCGGCTGGACCTGGATGGGGATGGGTGTGCTTTCTGGCGCGGTGCTGGGGGTGTACTTTAAGCGGGAGGACTTCCTGGGCGGGTACGACGCGTGGAAACGGCGGCTGGTGCGGCTGGGGCACATCGCGTTCTTTGGGACGGGGATGCTGAGCATCTTGATGGCGGGGACGCTCGAGCGTCAGGCGCAGGCGTTTGTGGGTGAAGGGATCGGCGCGTGGGGCGCGTGGCCGGCGAACGCGATGGCGCTGGGCGCGCTGCTGATGCCAGCGTGTTGCGCGGTGGCGGCGTGGAGGAAGCCGCTGACGTGGGTGTTCGTGCTGCCGGTGGTGCTGATGGGGTTCGCGGTGACGGCCGTGTATGTCGGGCTGTGGTGCGCGGTAGGAGGTGTGTGATGCGGATCGGGCTGATCGCGATGAGCGGCGTGCGGGCGTGGAGCGCAGAGCTCAACCGCGCGGGGCTGACGATGCCGGGCGTGATGGAGCGCGGCGCGGTGATCGCCTCGCTGCCGAGTCTGTCGCTGCTGACGCTGGCGGGGATGACGGGGCCTGAGCATCAGGTGAGCTACCACGAGATTCGAGAGTTGCGGGAGTGGATGGAAGGCAAAGAGCAAGGCATCGAACCCCCTCACCCGAACTCGCAAAGCCTCGTTCGACCTCTCCCGCTGGGAGCGGGAGAGGTGGGGAGCTTCGACCTCGTCGCCATCAGCACGATGACGGCGCAGGTGAAGGATGCGTATGCGGTGGCGGACTGGTACCGGGCGCGTGGGGTGATGGTGGTGATGGGGGGGCTGCACGTGACGGCGTTGCCCGAGGAGGCGCTGCTGCACTGCGACGCGGTGGTGGTGGGGGAGGCCGAGCCGGTGTGGAAGAAGCTGCTGGCGGACGCTGAGCGTGGCGAGCTTGAGCGGGTCTACAAGCGCGGGCCCGGTGTGGCGGACTTTGATCTGGCCGATGCGCCGATGCCGCGGTTTGAGCTGCTGGATATCCGCAAGTACAACCGGGTGACGGTGCAGACGACGCGGGGGTGCCCGCACGCGTGCGACTTCTGCGCATCGTCGATCATGCTGACCAAGGGGTACAAGGTGAAGCCGGTGGAGCGGGTCATGGCCGAGCTTGAGCGGGTGCGGGCGGTGTGGGCGGCGGCTGAGGATGGCGGGCGACCGTTTGTTGAGTTTGCGGATGACAACTCGTTCGCGTCACGCGGCGCAGCGAAGAAGCTGCTGACGGCGATGGCGGCGGAGCGCGAGGGGGGGGCGGGGCGCGGGGTGTCGTGGTTCACGGAGGTGGACCTGTCGATCGCGTGGGAGCCGGAGCTGCTGGAGCTGATGCGTGCGAGCGGGTGCCGGCAGGTGCTGATCGGGCTGGAGAGCCCGGTGGAGGGTGGGCTCGACGGGCTGGAGTTGCGCCGCAACTGGAAGCTCAAGCAGCACAGCAAGTACGAGGAGGCGGTGCGGTTGATCCAGTCGCACGGGATCACGGTGAACGGGTGCTTCATCCTCGGGCTTGACGGGCAGACGCCGGAGGTGTTCGACGCGGTTGCCGACTTTGCCCAGCGCACGAGCCTGTTTGACGTGCAGATCACTGTGCTGACACCGTTCCCCGGGACGCCGCTGTACGCTCGGCTCGAGCGCGAGGGGCGGCTGATCCTGCCCGGTGCGTGGGAAAGGTGTACGTTGTTTGATGTGAACTTCGTGCCGGCGGGAATGACCGTGCGGGAGCTTGAGGAGGGGTTCTTGTCGCTCGCGGGACGGCTCTACCACCCCGACGCGGTGAAGGCGCGGCGGGAGGGGTATTTCAAGGGGGTGACGAGGGAGGTTCGGCGGGCGGTGTGTTGAGGAACGAGTTAACGCGGTTCCGCTGCGCGGGGGTGAGGGACGGGTCGTTTTGGTTGAGCCAGTTCAGTACAGCGCGACGCGCGGCGGTTCGCTCTTGATCGGGGTACCGCTGGGCGTCCTCGATCACATCGGTGATCCAATCGTCGGTCGCGATGAACGGCCGGAAGTTCGAGATGGACTCACGCGCCATTTCGATGTAGCCATCTCGCACCCATGTTGCCGTGTGCGCATCGATGTGCGGGAGCAACTCCTTCGTCAGGTCCAAGCGGGAATGGGCGGGAAGGTGCGAGCCGGGGAGCCGCCAGGCCGGCGGGTAGTCGGTGGCGGTGTGCGCTGAGAGTTCGCCGAGCATGCCGGGGTAGTCACCGGTCAAGAAGAGGCGTTCGGCGGCGTGGCGGCGGCGCTGCTCGGGCTGCGCGATGAGCAGCGCGGGGATCCATGCGAGGACGCACAGGAGCGCGACGGCGAGTGAAGCGGTTCGCGGACGGTTCGATACTTCTGGCGCGGGCACCAGAGGCCGGGTGGGCGCCGGATTGCGCGGGCGGTAGATCGCTGCGGCGATCCCGAACACAACGAGTCCGATGATCGAGAAGAACCCGGTCGCGAACGTGAGGCTTGCGCGGTAGTTGTCCTCGGGTGGGAGGCGGAGGCCGCCCATTACGTCGAGGACGGGGCGCGGGCCGAAGAACGTGGCACCAAGCATCACGAGCGAACCGAACATCAACGTGAAGGCAAGCGTTGCGCGGAAGCGGACGGTGAAGAGCACACTCAGCGCGCGGCTGATGATGAGCACGCGCCAGAGTGAAACGACGAGCAGCGTATAGGCGTTGGCGCGGACGGCATCCACGGGCGAGAGGAAGCGCTCGTACGGAACGGCGTAGAGCCACGCGAGCGGGGCGGTGAGCCAGTAGATTCCGAGGAAGCGCGGGTAGATCCGCCAGAGCGGCGGGCCGGGGACCTTCGCCCAGATGATGAAGAGGCACCAGAGGATGAACGACGTCAGAAGGCTGGCGACGAAGGGGCCTGCAAGCCACCAGGGTTCGGCGAGGAGGTCTTCACCGTCGTAGTTGCGGGCGAGGGCGGCGGAGAAAACGAGCAGGCCGCCGACTGGGAGTGACCAGCGGGAGTGGAAGGCGTCAAGGATGGCGTCGCGGCGGAGGAAGAGGACGCCGAGAAGGGTGGAGGGGCGCACGGGCGAGAGCATACCGGAGCACGCCGCGGGTTGATGGGCGGGCGCTTGTGGTACCCTCGGTCATGCGAGACGAGCGTGGGATGGCGATGGGCGTAGTGGGTGGCGGGGAGCTGAGCCCCGAACTGCGTGCACGGCTGGAGCGTGAGCTTGAGAAGGGTGAGCGGGTGGTGTGGTCGGCTGCTCCGCTGCCGGGTGCGTATGCGCGGGGCGCGTGGGCGTTCGCCGTCTTTGGTGTGCTGTTCGCGGGGTTCGCGGTCTTCTGGATGGTGATGGCGGGCGGGATGGCGTGGTTGGGGGGGCAGGCGGCGACGGCGAACGGCGTCTCCGCCGTGCCCTTCTCGCTGTTCCCGCTGTGCGGGCTGCCGTTCCTGGCGGTGGGGGTGGGGATCATGACGGCGCCGGTGTGGCTGCGCAAGCGGGCGGCGAAGGTGGTCTACGCGGTGACGGACCGGCGGGCGATTGTGATCACGCCGGTGGCATTTCGCGGCGAGAGCGCGCGGAGCTTTACGCCGGCGCAGCTCGGGTCGATCGAGCGGATTGAGCGCGCGGACGGGAGCGGGAACCTGGTGTTCGCGCGTGAGATGTACGGGAGCCCCGACAGCGACGGGGGCTCGCGGGTGCGGGCGCGGTGGGTGGGGTTTATCGGGGTTGCGGATGTGATGGGTGCGGTGCGGGGGGTGCGGGGGCTGGTGGATTCGAGGGTGGTTGGGGGTCAATGGTGACGAGGCGGCCTGGGGAGCTGGAAACGGGGTTGGGTGGGCAAAAGATTGAAAGGTTTTGGTGGTTTCCGTGTGGTGATTGAAAGGTTATGACGATAAACTTTCAAAGAAATGGCGAAACGCACTCCAAGCTTTCAATCTTCCAGGCCTTCCGGACGGCGGGTGGCGGTGCGGCTGCGCGTCTCTGCGGCCGATCCGAAGGGGGTTGAGGTCGATGCGTTCGTGCCCGATCCGCTGCCGCCTCGGATGAAGACGCCTCTGCTGTTTATCGGACAGGTGAGCGGTGCGCTGCTGGAGGCGCAGAACGGGCTTGCGCGCCTGGATGTGCTGTGCGAGTCGCTGCCGAACGCGGGGGTGCTGCTGCGGGCGCTGCGCAAACGCGAGGTGCAGCGGTCGAGCGAGATCGAGAACACGTTCGCGTCGATCGAAGAGATCTCGGTGCTTGAGGCGGGCCGGAAGGTCAGCCGCGAGTCGGCGGCGGAGGTTCTCAACAATCTCTCGGCGGTGGAGCACGCCTTGGCGTCGCCGCTGCCTTTGTGCAACCGGCTTCTGCGTGAGGCGCACGCGAAGCTGCTCGAAGGCGTGCGGGGCGATCACCTGCGGCCGGGGGAGTTCCGCGACGGGCAGGTCTATATCGGGAATCCGTCACGCGGGGGGAGCGGGGTGCGGTACGTGCCTCCGCCGCCGGGGGAGCACCTTCGTTTGTGCCTCGAGGCGTTTGAAAAAGCCATGAACGTCCCGGCCGCGGCGCGTGAGCCAGACGGCGCGGCCGAGCCTTCGGGGCGGTACCCGTGGCTGGTCTGGTTGGGCTTTCTGCACTACCAGTTCGAGGCTGTGCATCCGTTCAGCGACGGAAACGGGCGGCTGGGGCGGTTGCTTGTGCACGTGGCGCCGTGCAAGTGGGGTGTGCTGCGGCACCCGATCACGAACGTCAGTGAGTTCTTCATGGCCAACAGGCGCGCGTACTACGACGCGCTGCTTGGGGTCAGCGAGCGGGGTGATTGGTTGGCGTGGACCGACCTCTTTCTGCGTGCGATCGCGCGGCAGAGTGTTGAGGACCAGGGGCGCGTTCGCGCGCTGGTGGGCCTGCGCGAAGGGTACGTCAAGGCTGTGGAGCGCAACCGCAATCGCGCTTCGCTGGGGCGGCTGATCGATCTGGTGTTTGAGCAGCTTGTTGTGACGAACCCGATGGTGGCGGAGCGGCTCGCGGTGAGCAAGCCGACGGCGCAGAAGTTGATCGAGGCTGTGGTGAAGGTGGGGGGGCTTGCCGAGGTGACGGGAGAGACGTACGCGCGGATGTACCGGGCAGGTGAGGTGCTGGGGGTGCTCGATGCGCGGGCCGAGGACCTGAGCGGCTCGTGATTCACGGCTTGTTCACGAGGGCTCGTACATCGTGGTTGCCGTCTGCGCCGTAGGTCTGCAGGTCGACAAGGGCAGCGCCGTGGCTGGCTCGGAGGTAGCGGAGGAGGGTGCTGGTGGAGAGGCGGGTGGGGAGCGGCATGTGGGGGACTGTTGGGACGTTTGGAGCACATGCGTCAAACCTTGCCGCTGCACGGCAAGGTGTGGCTCGCGATGCTCACGCTGTGATCGCGGCTGCGAGTGGGGCGATCTGTTCGTTGGCCCGCTGGGCCAGGAGTGCTCTTTGCGTGCGGACCGGCGACTGAAGTCGCCGGCAACGTCAGAGCGCCCGCTGGGCGAAGAGGCACCGGTCGGAGACCGGTGGTACCCGGGGGCGAGGCACCCTCATCCGGCGTCGCAGAGCCTCCGCCACCTTCTCCCAGCGGAGCTGGGAGAAGGGCATTGGTCACCCGATCTTCATGGCCTTTGCCATTGCGCGGCCCATGTCGGCTGGGCTGATGGCGACCTCGACGCCAGCGAGCTGCAGGGCCTTGATCTTGGCCGCGGCGGTGTCGTCGGCGCCGCCGATGATCGCGCCGGCGTGGCCCATGCGGCGGCCGGGGGGGGCGGTCGCGCCGCCGATGAAGGCGGCGACGGGCTTCTTGACGTGGGCCTTGATGTAGGCGGCGGCTTCGATCTCGTCGCTGCCGCCGATCTCACCGATCATGAGGATGCCGTGGGTGTCGGGATCGTTTTCGAACATGCGGATGGTGTCGATGTGGTTGATGCCGCGGACGGGGTCGCCGCCGATGCCGACGCAGGTTGACTGGGCGAGGCCGAGGGCGGAGGTCTGCCAGACGGCTTCGTACGTCAGCGTGCCGGAGCGGCTGACGATGCCGACGCTCTTGCCGAGCTTGCACTGGCTCACGTGCGTGTGGATGTAGCCGGGCATGATGCCGATCTTGCATCCGGCGTTGGTGTACGGGTCGCTGGCGGATGCGCCGCCGCCGGTCTTGGGGCCGGGGGTGATGACGCCGGGGCAGTTGGGGCCGACGAGGACGACGTGGTTCCAACTTGAATCGGCCGCGCCGCTCGCCCCTCCCCCCCCCGCACTCGCCGAGCCTCGTGCGACCCCCCCGCTGGGAGCGGGGGGGTTGGATGCCGTGTTCATGGCGTCGAGCTGGGCGCGGGCCTTGATCATGTCCTGGACGGGGACGCCCTCGGTGATGCAGCAGACGAGCTTGATGCCCGCGGCGGCGGCCTCGATGATCGCGTCGCCGGCTCCGCCGGGTGGGACGAAGATCATGGTGGCGGTAGCACCGGTGGCCTTCACGGCCTGGGCGACGGTGTCGAAGATGGGGAGGCCGTTGGCGTCCTTGGTTCCGCCTTTGTTGGGGGTGACGCCGCCGACGAGCTTGGTGCCGTAGTTGAGGCAGCCCTTGGTGTGGGCCGCACCGAAGGCACCGGTGATGCCCTGGCAGATGACTTTGGTGGAGGCGTCGATAAGGATGGCCATAGATGCTGAGGGTATGGGCGGGGAGTGGCAGTGAGTCTGCGGAAGGGGGTTGTTTGAAAGAGGGCGAGTAAGAATGCCCTTGCACTCGCAGTGGTTATCGGTATATTGGTGATGTGCAGTGCCCGGCGACGTTCCGCCGGGCCGACGAATGGTAGAGGAGAGAGTCATGAGCGCTTTGACCGTTGGTCGTGCCGCCGGCATGGCGGTGTGCGTGTACGCGTTGCTCGGTGCAGCCTCTGTCTTGGCGCAAAGCCTGTACACCCCCGGCACGCTCACGGCGTGGGGGCCCACCGCAGGCAGCGCGCTGACCACCAACACGCTTGAGGGCAACCACGTCGCCGGCGCAGCGGTCTTCGCCCGCAACTACGTCGCTGGCGGCGGGGCCACGCTCTACCGCTGGACCGGCACGCCGCAGGAGAACGGCGACGCCAACCCCGACCGCTTCACCTACGGCTGGCGAACGCAGACCCAGCAGTTCGGCATCAACGCCAACGCCGATATTGTCGTCCCCGTGCTGTGGGACGGCCGCCTGGTCTTCTCCGGCCACGGCGCGGGGGCCAACCT
>JAUXUZ010000162.1 GCA_030680655.1 Phycisphaerales bacterium | reverse complement strand
ACTTCGACATGCCCGAGGTGGGCGTCTTTCCGATGCACTGCTCGGCGAACGTCGACAAGAAGGACCCGGCCAACGTCGCGCTCTTCTTCGGGCTCTCGGGCACCGGCAAGACGACACTCTCGGCGGACCCGGACCGGGCGCTCATCGGCGACGACGAGCACGGCTGGAGCGACAACGGTGTCTTCAACTTTGAGGGCGGCTGCTACGCCAAGTGCATCAAGCTCTCCAAAGAGGGGGAGCCGCAGATCTGGAACGCCGTCAAGTTCGGCAGCGTGCTGGAGAACCTGGAGATCGACCCGGCGACGCGTCAGCCGAACTACGACAGCACCAAGTATACAGAAAACACCCGGGCGACTTACCCGATCGACTACATCCCCGACGCGATCATCCCGTCCGTCGGCGGGCACCCCAAGAACGTCGTCTTCCTCACCGCCGATGCGTACGGCGTCATGCCGCCGGTGAGCAAGCTCAGCCGCGAGCAGGCGATGTACTACTTCATCAACGGGTACACCAGCAAGCTCGCGGGCACCGAGCTGGGCGTGACGGAGCCGCAGCCGAACTTCTCGGCCTGCTTCGGCGGCCCGTTCCTGCCGCGCCCGGCCAAGGTCTACGCCGAGATGCTCGCCTCCAAGGTCGCCAAGCACAACGCCGATGTCTGGCTGCTCAACACCGGCTGGACGGGCGGCCCGTACGGCACCGGAAGCCGCTTCAGCCTGAAGTACACGCGCGCGTTCGTCACGGCGATCCTCAACGGCACGCTCAAGAACGCCAAGTTCACCCCCGACCCGATCTTCGGGCTCAACCTCCCTGACAAGGTCGAGGGCGTACCGAGCGAGCTGCTCAACCCGCGCAACACGTGGAAGGACGGCGCCGCCTACGACGCCAAGGCGAAAGAACTGGCCGCCAAGTTCCGCGACAACGACAAGAAGTTTGATATGCCCGAGGCCGTGCGGGCGGCCGGGCCCCGCATCTGACGGCCGGGGGCTGATGTTGCTACACGCACCCCGGCTCTGGCCGGGGTGTTTTCTTTGGCCGCGCGGCGTAGCCTCGTGCAGTGATGGAGCGGCGGCCGTACAAAGAGGAGTTCTGTCATGGGCGCATGGGGCACCGGGATCTTTGAGAACGACGAGGCGATGGACTGGCTTGCCGGGTGGGAAGAGGCCATCGAAGGGGAGGGAACGGCCGACGAGCCGGGTCGGATCGCGTTCGTCATCGGCGCGCTCGCCGTGGTGGTCGAGCACAAGGGGTACCTCGATATCGACGCGGGCGAGTGCGCGCTGGCGGCGGCGGAGGCGGTCGCGGCGGCCGGCGGGAAGCCGGGAGCCGGGCTGGCGGGTGGTGAAGAGCAGTCTCTGAAGGAACTCGCCGCGTGGGCCAAGGGGCCGGGCGCGAAGATCCTCAACCAACCCGAGGTGCGCGCCCTCGCCGTGGAGGCGATCGATCGCTCACTCGCGGGGGAGTCGGAACTGACCGAACTCTGGGCTGAGTCTGCGGACGCCGATGTGTGGCGGGCAGGGGTGAGTGACCTGCGTACGCGGCTTGGCTCGTAAGCGTCGCGGCATCTGTCAACCGATCCGTTTCAGGCGTGCCTGGCCGGCTTTTACGCCCGCGGCTGCGGCGAGTGATCTGGCACTCTCGGCTGACTGGGCCCGTACCTCGATCCACCGTGCGGTGCTGCCGGCTTCGTCGAGCACCTCAACCTCGAAGTAAACGGCCGCGGACTCGCCCGCAGCAGGAGTGGCCGGGGCGGCGCCGCGGTTTGAGCCCTGAAGGTCAACCGCGTTCATGCACGCGTCGCGGAACTCCTTCGGCGCGGCGATGTTCGTGAAGACAAGCTCCCCTTCCCCGCTCCCGTTCACCTCGATCGAGCCGTAGTTCATCGCGCGGGCGAGCAGGGTCTGGCGGATCTCGACCGACTCGATCTTGCCGAGGAACATCTCCTCGGACTCTTTTCGCAGCACGCCCACGCGGCTCAGCACGCGCCGGTTGGTGACGAGCATGTCGGTGGTGCCGCGCTGCACCATGGTGCGTGCCAGACGCCCGCAGCCGAACAGCAGCACGACGCCCCCCAACCCGATGAGGCTGAAGCCTGCCACCGGCAGGCCCAGGAGCATCAGCCCGGCCACGATCATGACCAGCCCCGCGAGCAGGACGCCACCGTCAATGTAGAGCGGCAGGGATGAAAGCCTGGCCCGGTAGAGGACCTCTTCACCGGGCAGGAGGGCTTTGTCGAGTGAGGCCATGGGCGATCCTAAGGGGACGCCGGTGGGCGGGTGGCTTCGCACGGGCGTTTGTCCCCTGCCGGGCGAGCCGGTGCAACATCCAGGTACACCCGCCGTTCTCTATGATGAGGTTCGCCCGATCGTCCATTTTCTGAACCTGGAGCCCTTGATGAAAAAGCAGTTGAGCGTGGCCGCTTTGAGCGGTCTGGTGGTTGCCGGCGTGATGCTGGCGGCGGGTCTTGGCCAGCCCGGCGGTCAACCGCCCGCCGGAGGCGGCGCGGGCGGTCAGCCGCCGGCACGCGGTCCGGGGGTGCCTGGTGGTGCCGGCCAGCCCGGTGGGCGCGGCCAACCCGGCGGTCGTCAGGGCGGGCAAGTTCCCGGTCTGGACGCCTCGATGAAGGGGATGCAGCGCGCAATCGATGCCCTCAAGGACACCATCGCTGACGCCTCCAAGAAGGAAGAAAACCTCCGCCTGCTGGGCGATGCCGAGCGGTTCTGTGCCAGCGCCAAGAACGCGAAGCCGACCGAGGTGATGAACGACGCCAAGGATGAGGCGGCACGGGCGACGATCCTCAACTCATACCGCAAGCACCTGATCGACATCCTCAAGGGGCTGATCGACGCCGAGGTAGCGACGCTCGACGGCAAGACCGCCGAGGCCAAGGCCGCTTACGACAAGATCATCGCCATGCGTGACCACGCCCACAAGGAGTTCGGCGTGAAGGACCACGCCCCCGACAACGGCAACCCGTTCGATCGCGCCCCCGTTGGCGGCAACCCGCCCCCGCGCGGCTCAAACTGAGCACTTCGTCAATCATCTCACGAAGCCGGCGGCCGACTGGCCGCCGGTTTTTTCGTGCCCGTACGATCTGGACTCTTCAGGAGCAAGGCATGGGACGAACACTCAACGCGGCGGTGGTGCTCAGCGGGTGCGGGCGCGGCGACGGCTCGGAGATCCACGAAGCGACGAGCATCCTGATTCACCTGGCGCGGCTGGAGGTTTCGTACCAGTGCTTCGCGCCCGACAAACCTCAGGCTGACGTGGTGAACCACCTCACCGGCGAACCCGCTGCCGAGTCGCGCCACTGCCTCGTCGAGGCGGCGCGGATCGCCCGGGGCAACATCAAGCCGCTCAGTGAGCTCCGCAAGCTCGGCAGCGCGGGGTACGACTGCCTGTTGTTTCCCGGCGGTTTCGGGGCCGCGAAGAACCTCATCACCTTCGCGAAGGACGGTGCCGAGGCCGTTGTGGATGCAGACGTCGAGCAGGTGTTTGGCCACTTCCGCTCCGCCGGGAAGCCGATCGGCCTTTGCTGCATCGCGCCGGTGATCGCGGCCAAGCTGATGGGTGACGCCGAGAGGGGGGGCGTGACCGTCACCATCGGCGATGACGCCGGCGTCTCGGGCGTGATCACCGGCTGGGGGAGCCGGAACAAGGTGGTGCCGTGTGAAGTGGCGGTGGTCGACGCCGAGCACAAGGTCGCCACGAGCCCGGCGTACATGTACGGCGAGGCGAACCCTTGGCGGGTCTATCAGGGCATCGGGAAGATGGTTGAAGAGACGGTTGCGATGTGCGCATAGGTGTAGGCGACGGGCACCGGCACACATCAGCGAAGAGCGCGGCCGAGGGCCGCTGCTCGCCAACTCCCCTGCCGCTACTTCCGCGCGATGAGGTAGACGACAAAGTCATCGTCGAGGGGACGCCCTTTTTCAGGGCTGACGGGCCGGATGCGCAGGTTGCCGTGCTGATCCACGGCGTCACCGAGGCGGTCGTAGGTTTCGACCGTGCTGAAGCCGGCCTCGAGCAGCGCATCGCGCAGCTCGGGGATTGACCACAAACGCCACTTGTAGATGAACGCGCTTGGCCACTTCTGCCGGCCGATCGAGAAGTGCAGGTGGTTCTCGACCATGCCGGTGTCTGGATCGGCGGCGACTTGCTGCCAGGTGTAGCGCACACGCTGCCGACCGCCGGGAATGCGGGCGAAGGTGCTCAGCGAGCCGGGCGCAAAGGCGTTGGAGCCGCCGTAGATGTCCAGCGCCGCGATCCCCCCCTTCTTGAGCGACGCGCGGAGCACTTTGAAGTACGCGACGAGCCTGCGACGGTCGTGGATCTCACCCGCGGCAAAGTTGAAGAGGGCGATGATGTCGGCCCTGTCGCGGCAGCGGAGGGCGTCGGCCACCTTCTTCTTGAGACGCGCTGACGCGGGCGCGTGCGACAGGGGCTCGCGGTCGATGTCAACCGCCAGCGCCGTGTGCGCTGGCGACTGGCCGGCCCACTCGGCCGCGAGACCCGCCGGGCCGGCGAAGTCCTCTCTGAGCGACAGCGGCTTCTTGCCGTGGGCGGCGTGGAGGAACCTGCACATCGCCTGCGCATCCTGCACGCACCAGCGGTAGAGGTCGTATCGGCTGATCGCACTGGCGGGGCGCTTTCTCAACGGTTGCTCGCTGCCAGATCGGTCGCGACCGCGAAGATCATGAAACCGATCAGGATGATGTGGTAGACCACCGTGATGCACAGGCCGACGATGCCGCAGACACGCCCCGCCCTGGCCATCCCGGCGCTCGCCGGGGCCGCTCGCCCGGCCGCGATATCGGTCCCTGCCTGGCGGGCGAAGACGATCGCGAGAATGCCGCAGGGGATGGTCACGACCCCGTAGCACATGCAGAACGTGACGCACGAAACGATGCCGAGCACCATCGACGCGACGGCCGCGTTGCTCTGTGGCGGGGGGAGGGGGCCGCCCACGATCGGCGGTGCATCGACGGGAACGGGGCCGGGGAGAGGCGGCGGATTCTGGTCTTGGCTGGTCATTGGCAGGATCTCCAAACGCGGGGCGTCGGACTACGCCATCCGCACCCACCTGATCAGTGTCGCGATGTTGGGGGGCTTGCCGTACATCAGCACGCCGATGCGGAAGACCTTGGCCGCGGCCCAGAGGAACACGCCAACGGAAATGAACCCGACGACGATCGACGCCGGGATCTGCCACGTGGGGATCTTCTCGCTGCCGGCGACGCGCAGGACCATGACGAAGGGGCTGATCGGCGGGACGAACGACGCAACCTGCGCGAAGGTGCTGTTGGGGTTGCGCAGGATCGGCATCCAGAGCATCATCGGGATGATCAGCACGATCATGATGGGGCCAAGGAGCGACTGCGCCTCGCGGATGTCGTTGACGGCGCTGCCCACCGCCGCCATCAGGCACGCGATGAGCGAGAACGCGATCACGAAGTAGATCGCCAGGTAGGCGAGGTTCGACAGATCGACAAAGTCGAGCATCGCCGCCGCGACGAGGCCGAAGATGCCCGCGCTGCCGTACAGCGTGAGCATCACGATGCCGACGCACATCTGCCCGAGGATCTTCCCGGCCATCAACTGGATGGGCGAAACCGCCGAGAGGAGCACCTCCATCACGCGGTTGGACTTCTCCTCGATCGTGCTGGAGAGGAGGTACTGGCCGCACGTGAAGACGCTGATCCACAGCAGCAGCATGAACGCGCCGGGGATGAGCAGCTGCGCGATCTCGCTCCCCTTCTTCTCACCGGTGCTGGTGATGGCCTTGGTGGACGCCTCGGGGCGGCTGGTGATCGCCCGGACCGACTCGACGTTCATGTTCGCCGCGGTGATGCGGGCATCGACGATCGCTTCGCGTACCTGAGCTTCGACGTCGCCGCGGACCTCGATGTCGAGCTTCGGAGCGACGAACATGTCGAAGCCGGCGTACCGCTTGCCCTCCTGCGGCGCGACGGCGTCGAGGGGGATAACCAGCAGCGCAAGACGCGGGTCCGACACTTCGTCGGCTTCTTTCCCGCCGCTGGCACCGGCCGCGGCGTCCTGGCGGATCGCCGCCTTCGCTACTTCAACGTCTGTGCCGATCGGAAGCACCTTGAGCGTCAGGCTTGGAGCGGGCTCACCCTGCCCCGACTTTGCCGCCTGCTGAACAGGCTTCGGCACGCCCGCCTCGTCGAGCATCGCCCCCTGGCGCTTGTCGCGGCGCTGGCGGATGGCGTCCTCGGTGAACGCCCGCTCCAAGCGCGGCGCAACCTCGCCGGTCGCATCGATGATCGCGACGTGCCCCTTCACCTTGGGCGCCGCTTTGTTCATCAGCAGCGGCATGAGAATCGACATGATCGCGATCAGGATTGGCGGAAAGAGGATGCCGAAGAGGAAGCCCTTGGTCAGCACCGTGGCAAGAAACTCGCGGACCGCGATGTGGAAGACTTTGATCACTTTGCACCCCCGTTCGTCGCGGCCACGGCCAATTCCCGGTCGGACTTGAGCCCTTCGAGCGTCTCGGCGTCGGCCCCGACAAGGTTGATGAAGATGTCTTCGAGGTTGGGACGCTTGACGCTCACCGAGCGGAAGAGCCCGGTCACCGCGAGCGCGGCCATCACCGGCGCGCCCTCAGCTCCGTCTGTGAGTGCGAGCTCGATCCCTCTGCCGCTGGAGCGGACGCTGGCGACGCCCTGGATGCCCAAATAGTCCGACGCGTTTGCGTGCTCGCCGATCGGCTCGGCGACGATCGACCTTGGATCGAAGTTCCGCCACACCTCCTGCAGCGTCATATCCAGGGCTTTGTGCCCGCGGTGGATCATCAGGATCCTGTCGCAGAGCTGCTCGGCTTCGTACATCGCGTGGGTGCTGAAGAGGATGGTGCAGCCGCGCCGGTGCTGCTCGTCGATCAGCTCACGCATGAGCCGGCGGTTGACCGGGTCGAGCCCGCTGAAGACCTCGTCGAGGATCAGCAACTGCGGCTCGTGGATCACCGCCGCGATGAACTGGACCTTCTGCTGCATGCCCTTGCTGAGCTCCTCGCAGCGCTTGCGGGCAACATCCCCAAGCCCGACACGGCCGAGCCAGTCTGATGTCTTGCGGGCGGCAGCGCCCGAGTCGATCCCCTTCAGCCGCGCGAGGTAGGCGAGCAGCGCCTGCACCTTCATCTTGCGGTACAGGCCGCGTTCCTCCGGCAGGTACCCGATCTGGTCCTTGCTCTCGACGGCCGAGGCCTTGCCGAGCACGGAGATTGTGCCAGAGTCGGGGAAGATGATCGACATGATCATCCGGATGGTGGTCGTCTTGCCCGCGCCGTTTGGGCCGATGACGCCCGTCAGGCTTCCGGCGGGCACCCGCAGCGACAGGTTGTCGACGGCGAGCTTCGAGCCGAACGTCTTGGTGACCCCTTCGATTACGATCGCGTCCGCCACGAGATGCCCCTTCGCGCACTCCTGCGGCGGCCTGGGCACGGCCCGCCGGTGGGTGCGAGCGGATGGTACGGGCGTCGCTACAGTCGCGGCAGGACAGACGGTGCACCCTGGGAGGACCTTTGCGTTGGGCGTGATTCTGGAGAAGCTGCCTGCCTCGGTGGTCGCCAAGCTGCGGTCGCTGCGATCTGAGTACAGCGAGCTGGGCCGCCAGCTCGAGGACCCAGACGTGGCCGCCGATCACCGCAAGGCACGCACGCTCGCGGTGCGCAGGTCGCTGCTGGAGGGGATCGCCACGCAGGTTGAGCGTCTCGAGGCGCTCGACCGCGAGGCCACCGAGTACCGCGTCTTGATCAACGGGAGGGGCGCCGACGGCGAGCACGAACTGGTCGAACTGGCCAGGGAGGAGCTGCCGCGCGTAGAGCACGAGGCCCGCGAGATTTACAACGCCGTCACCGGTGAGCTGGTGCAGGCCGACGACAACAAGGTCGGCTCGGTGATGCTGGAGGTGCGGGCGGGAACCGGGGGCGACGAGGCGGGCCTGTGGGCGGGCGATCTGCTGGAGATGTACCGCAAGTACGCGGCGAAGGCTGGGTGGACGCTCGAACTGCTGGACATCACCCCCGGCGACGCCGGGGGTGTGCGATCGGCCGTCGCGAACCTGCGCGGCGCGGGCGTGTGGACCGCGATGAACTTCGAGGCGGGGGTGCACTCGGTCAAGCGGGTGCCCGCGACCGAGACGCAGGGGCGGATCCACACGTCGACGGCGACTGTTGCCGTGCTCCCCGAACCGGAGGAGGTCGAGGTCAAGATCGACTGGGCCAACGACGTCGAAGAGTTCGCCACCACCAGCCAGGGTCCCGGCGGGCAGAACGTCAACAAAGTCGCCACCGCGGTACAGATCAAGCACAAGCCGACCGGCATCATCATCCGCATGATGGAGAGCAAGAGCCAGCAGCAGAACCGCGAGCGGGCCCGCCGGCTGCTGATGACCCGCCTGCACGAGGCCGAACGCCAGCGCCTGCACGCCGAGCGTTCTTCCGCCCGCACCAGCCAGATCGGCGGCGGCGACCGGAGCGAAAAGATCCGCACGTACCGCTACAAAGAGGCCATCGCCGCCGACGAGCGGCTGGCCGGCGAGTACCCCCTCCGGGACCTGCTCTCGGGTGATTTCAGTGCCCTGCACGGCGACTTGATCCGGCAGGAGATGCAGCGGCGGCTGGCGGCGTTGTAACGGCCATTTGGGGCTTGCAACCCGCCGCTCAATCTGGTTATGCTCGGGGACCAAGGGAGCAACTCATGAGTCAATACCCAGCAAGTCCCACCGGTGCCGACCCCGCCCGGCCGGCCGACGGTTTGGCCATCGCCTCTCTGATCTGCGGCATCCTGGGGCTGGTCGGCATGTGCGGTTACGGTCTGGGCATCCTGCCCGCCATCGCCGGGCTGATCTGCGGCCTCATGTCCAAGACCAAGGGCGGCATTCGGACCGCGGGCATCATCTGCTCCAGCATCGCGATCGGTCTGTGCGTGCTCGCGATCATCCTGCTCATCCTGGGTGTCGGCCTGATGGCCCTGGGCGGCGCCGCGCAGAGCGGAGCAAACCCCTAGCTGCCGACGGCTCCTGATTCGCGTGATGCCTGACCGATGCCGGTTCGGCGCTCCGATGGTTCACACGCCCGACCTGCACCCCCTCCCCGCTGAAGAAGGGAACCCATGAGCGACGTCATCGATTCACCCCCGCCCCCCCCGCCCCCCCCGCCGACCCCCGACAGCCCGGACCGGCCCGTCTGCACGGCTGCGGAGATCGCCTCAGGCAAGGCGATGGCGATCATCGGCTACGCGCTGAACTTCGTGCACATCCCCTTCTTCCTGGTGCCGCTGATCATGCGGAGCGACCGGCTCTCGCTCTACCACGCCAAGCAGTGCCTGATCCTCTGGCTCGCGGCGCTGGGCGTATTGACGGCGCTGGGGCTGATCGTGATCGCCACGGTCGGGCTTGGCGTCTGCGTTGTGGTTCCGGCCTACGCCGCGCTGTGGGTAGCCGGGGTGGTGATCAACATCATGGGCATGGTGAACGCGATCAACGGCAAGTGCACGCCCATGCCGATCATCGGCGACTACGCCGAGCGGTGGTTCGCCGGCATCAAGGTTGAGCACAAGGGGGGGGCAACAGCGTGAGCGGCCAGTTCATGGTTGAACTTGTTGACGGGCAGACGTTTGGGCCTGCCGACGAAGCGACGCTGCGGGCGTGGGCGCAGGAGGGGCGGATCCCTCCGATCGCCAACATCCGCGCCGGCGACGGAACGGTCTGCCGCGCCATCGATTTCGAGCCGATCCGCGAGGTGATGGGGCGCGTGGCGACTGCACCGCCGATGGGCGCTGGGCCGCTGCAGCAGGCACCAGACGGAGCGACGAGCGTCATCATCCCCTACAAGAACGTGCCAGCGCTGGTTGGGTACTACGTCTCCGTCGCGTCGCTCATCCCGATCGCCGCGCTTCTACTTGGGCCTGCCGCAGTGATCCTCGGCGTCATCGGATTGAAGAAGGTGAAGGCCGAGCCGCGCGTGCACGGAACGGCGCACGCGTGGGTCGCGATCTGTCTTGGAAGCATCACCTTCCTCGGGCACTTTGCCCTCGTCGTGCTTGTGGCCGCGAATGCCCGGTAGAGTCCACCAAGTCATTCGAAGAGAGGGGAGGAATGTCGATGACCATTGAGCGTGCCGTCGCTGCGACGGAACCAACCCCACCGGCACGGATCGCGTCGCTCGACACCACCCGCGGGCTGGCGTTGTTGGGCATCATGCTCGTCAATGTGCACTACTTCACCGGCCCGCTCGCGTCGTTCTCGATGGTCAGGCCCGAGCCGTCGGGTGCACCGGTGCCCCTCTGGCTCGATGATGTGGCGTTCGTCTTCTCGCGGGCGCTGTTCGAAGGAAAGTTCTTCCCGCTCTACTCGCTGCTGTTCGGCGCTGGGATGGTGCTCATCCTTGAGAAGGTCGCCGCGCGCAACCGCCGGTTCTGGGCGGTGTTCCTGCGCCGGCTGGCGGTGCTGGCGGTCATCGGCCTTGCGCACGGGCTGCTGATCTGGTACGGCGACATCCTGTTTGTTTACGCCCTGCTGGGCGTCGGGCTGATGCTGTTGGCCCCCTACAGCTCGGGCAGAACGCTGTGCATCATCGGCGCGAGCCTGATCTCGGTTGGGATGGTCCTGAGCCTCGGGTGTCTTTCGCTGCAATCACTCGGCAACCTCTCGCAGACACTGCCGCCGCTGCCTGAGTCGATCGCGTCGCTGCCGCCCGGTGAGCGGCTGCTGCAGGGGATGGGGATCATGCAGCAACCGCACCACCCGGAGTGGATCGAGCTTGAGCGTGAGGCCTACGCGCAGGGCCCGTACGCGCAGGCCCTGATCGTCAGGGCGCTGTCGTTTGTGTTCTCGGTAGGGATGAGCCTGATCATCCTGGGCCCGACGATCGGTGGGATGTTCATGCTCGGAGCCGGGCTGATGAAGGGGCGGTTCTGGAGCGGCGGATGGACCGCGCTGCACCGGCGACTCCTCTGGGCGGGGCTGGGCGTTGGCCTGCCGGTGTCGGTCGCGAGCGTGCTGATCGCCAGGCTGGCCACAGGGCCGGCCGCGAACGTGGCGCTGGCGTTCTCGATGGCGTTCGGCCCGGTGCTCACGCTGGGGATCGCCGCGGGGGTCATCGCGTGGGTGCGCTCAGGACGCGCGGCGGGCCTCGCTCGGCTGCTCGCCGTTCCGGGGCGCATGGGGCTCACCAACTACCTGCTGACGAGCGTGCTGATGACGCTCGTCGCGTACCACTTTGGCCTGGGGCTGTGGGGGACCTTCGGCTCCGCGGAGCAGGTGGCCCTCTGCGTCGCGGTGTTCGCCGTGCTCGTCACCTTCAGCAAAGTCTGGATGTCGAGGTTCGTCGCGGGCCCGGTAGAGTGGGTCTGGAAGTGCCTGACTTATCTGCGGCTGATGCCGCTCGCGCTGGGCGCCCGCGGTGAACAATCGGCACAGTGACCAGTGAGCGGGTCGATATCGCGGTGATCGGAGCCGGCGCGGCCGGGCTGTTCGCGGCCATCTGGGCCGGGCGAGCGGCCAAGGCCGCCGGGCTGCAGCTTTCGATCGTTGCGCTCGACGGCGCATCGAAGCTCGGGGCGAAAGTGCTTGTCGCGGGAGGGGGGCGCTGCAACGTCACCCACCACGCGGTGGACGAATCCGCGTACGCCGGCTCGTCGCGGAACGCCATTAAGAAGGTGCTGCGCTCGTTCGGCGTCGAGAAGACCACCGCCTTCTTCGCCGAACTGGGCGTTGAGTTGAAGCGCGAGGAGACGGGCAAGCTCTTCCCGACGACCGACGACGCCCACACCGTGCTCGATGCGCTGCTTGCGGCCGCACGCGACGCGGGGGTCGAGCTGCGCCACCCATGGAGGGTGAGCGCCGTCGAGCGGACCGACGGTGGTTTCTTCGTTTCAAGGTCCTTCACGCCTGAGCAGGCCGCGGAAGGGAGGAGCGAGTCGCTGCTCGCCGGGCGCATCATCCTCGCCACCGGCGGCATGGCGCTCCCGCGCAGCGGCTCAGACGGTGCGGGCTATGCGTTCGCCAGGTCGCTCGGGCACAGCGTGACTCCCCAGGTGTTTCCGTCATTGGTCCCGCTCACGACGGCGGAGGGGTGGTTTCTCAAGGCCCTCAGCGGCATCGCCGTCCCCGCGACGCTCACCGTCACCAGTGGCACCGGCAAGAAGCTCGCGTCGTTCACCAACAGCACACTCTTTACACACTTTGGGCTCTCCGGTCCCGGACCGCTCGACGTCAGCCGCTATTACCTCGAAGCCAAGCGCGAAGACCCCGGAGCCAAGCTGCTCCTCAACCTGCTCCCCGGCGCCGACACCGAACGCTTCGACGCGTTGCTGGTCAAGTACCGCGACGACTCGCCAGTTCGTATCTTGAGCCAGCACCCGTGCGGCCTGCCCGAGCGGCTCGCCCGTGCGCTGTGCGACAAGGCCGGCGTCTACCCGAGCACGGGGGGCGTGATTCAGCACATGCCAAGAGAAGTCCGCCGCGGGTTGGCGACGCTGTGCACCGCGATGGACGTGCCGGTCACCGGCAGCCGTGGATTCACCTTTGCCGAAGTCACGGCAGGGGGTGTGCCCCTGAGCGAACTGCACCTGAACACCATGGCGAGCCGCGTGTGCCCGGGCCTCTCGATCTGCGGCGAAGTCTGCGACGTCGACGGCCGGATTGGCGGCTTCAACTTCCAATGGGCCTGGGCGAGCGGCTATCTCGCCGGGACGGGTGCCGCCATCGACCTCCTCGCAGAATAAGGGACACTTCATCGGGAGTACGGCCGGAGTTCGCATCCCGGCCGTCGTACCCTCTCTCAATGGCGCTTGTCTGTGTCCCGATCATCGTGACCGACGCGGAATCGGCCCTCGCGGCGGCCGGGCTGGCGAAAGCCGCCGGCGCTGACTTGGTGGAGTTCCGCATCGACGGCTGGTTTACCGGTCGAGCCGAGACGGTGACGGGCGCGAGCATCAGCGATGTGATCGCGCTGGTATCGGCGAGCCCGGCGCCGTGCATCCTCACGTGCCGCACGGCGCTCGAGGGCGGGCAGTACGACGGGCCCGAGCAAGCGCGGCTCACCATGCTCGAGCGTGCCGGCACCGCGGCAGGAGACGGCCACCGCTCGCCGAGCTTTATCGACATTGAGCAGGAGTGCTACGGCACGAGCACCGATGCGCACCGCGCCGTCAGCATCGCCGTGCAGCGTCCGGAGCGCGCCGGCGACACGGTCACGCGGCTGATCCTCTCGTACCACGACTTCAACGCGCGCCCGTCCGACCTGCTGCGTAAGTGCTCGGCGATGGCGAGCGAGCCGTCGTGCCGCGTGGTGAAGATCGCTTATCGCGTGCGCTCAACCCGCGACAACCTCGAGTTGCTCGACCTGGTCGGCGAGTGCCCCAAGCCGATGATCGGGCTGGGGATGGGCCAGTTCGGGCTGATGTCGCGCGTGCTCGCCGGCAAGTTCGGTGGGTTTCTG
>JAUXUZ010000061.1 GCA_030680655.1 Phycisphaerales bacterium | reverse complement strand
CACGACGATGAGGTCGGCGTGGCGGATGGTGCTGAGGCGGTGAGCGATGACAAAGCAGGTGCGGCCATTCATCAGTTCAACCAGGGCTCGCTGGATGAGCCGCTCGCTCTCGGTGTCGAGGCTGCTCGTTGCCTCGTCGAGGATGAGGATGCGAGGGTCGGCCAGGATGGCTCGCGCGATCGCGATGCGTTGCTTCTGACCGCCCGAGAGGCGCACACCGCGCTCACCGATCACCGTTTCGTACGCGTTCTCGAAACCGGAGATGAAGTCGTGCGCGTTGGCCGCCTCGGCCGCGGCCTTCACCTGCGCATCGGACGCGTCGCGCCGCCCGTAGGCGATGTTGTCGGCGATCGAGCCGTCGAAGAGGAAGACGTCCTGCTCCACGATGCCCAGCAGTGACCGGTACTGCTGCGCGGGGATCTGCCGCAGGTCGGTGCCGTCGAGGAGGATCGCCCCGTGGGTGGGGTCATAGAAGCGGGCGATGAGGTTGCAGAGCGTGGTCTTGCCGCTGCCGCTGTGCCCCACCAGCGCAACGGTGTGGCCGGCGGGTACGTGCAGCGAGACCCCGTGGAGGACCTGCTGCGAACCGCCCGGGTAGGTAAACGCGACGTCGTTGATACTCAACTCGCCCTGGAACCGCGCCCGCAGGTTGGTCTCGGTTGCCGGTGCGGTGGTGACGGCGCCCTCGAACTCGCGCGGTTCGGCGAGGATGTCCAGGCACCGGTCCCACGCGGCGAGGCTGTTCTGCAGGCCGCTGGCGGTGCTGACGAGCACCTCCATCGGGCCCAGCAGCATGAGCAGGTACATGCTGAAGGCCATGAGCTCGCCGACGGTGAGCTGGCCGTCGAGGATGCGGTTGCCGCCGTAAACCAGCACCGCGGCGCTCGCGGCGGGGACGAGCAGCATCCACGACATCTCAATCCCGCGGCTCCACCACCAGACGAGCTGCTCCTTTCGGGCCTGGAGGTGGTTGGTCGCGGCGGAGCGGCCCGCCTCGGCCCGCGCGCGGCCGAAGGTGCGC
>JAUXUZ010000135.1 GCA_030680655.1 Phycisphaerales bacterium | reverse complement strand
AGCGACCGTGAGGTCGCCGCCGGCGCAGCGCCGGAGCCGTCTTGCAGGAACAGGAGCGGGAGCAATGCATTGATCACGGAGCCTCCTTGGAGGGTGGGGATTGCGGAGCCATCGGTTGTTCGGTCGGCACGGCGGGCGCGGGTGCCAGCGGCTGTTCCACAGGGGCGGCGGGCGGAACCGGCGGTTCAAACGGAAGCGGGTCGATCCCGAACCGCGCGGTCAGTTCGCTCGTGAGCGCCTTGATCGCCGCGTCGTTGATCTCGCCCACGTTGTCGCGGCGGAGCTGATCGATCACATCCAAGAGCGCCGTTGCCGCAAGCCACGGCTGGGTGCCCCCGTCGATCGCCGGCACGTGCAGAAGCTCGATCATCCCCTGCTGGCGTACCGCCGGCTGATCCTCCGCGAGCATCGAGCGCCCCACGGCGGCGTGCAGCCACGCACGCTGCCATGAGCGGTCGGGCGCCGAGCCCGGCTCGTCGCTGGACTCGCGCGTCTCCGCGTCACGCTGGATCGACTCGATCCGTTTCTGCAGGCGCTGGCGTGCCGCACGCATCGGCTCGCTCGGGGCGGTCTGGGCCGCCACTACGTCAATCACCAGACGCTCAGCGTCACTCGAAGGGTCGGGCAGGGCGACGCTCTCGCCGGGCTGGATGTCCCCAGCAGCGATCCGCACCGCCAGCGAATAGGCGGCTGCCAGGGCACGCGAGGGCGCATCGGCGGCGGTCAGCCGCTCTAACTCTGCCGACCGTGTAAGCACGCGCAGTGTGCCGATCGACGATGCGCTCCCGTGCGGGAAGATCGGTGGCAGTTGCGGGCATAGACCAGTCGATGGGTCGATGATCGACGGCAGGTCCGTGGACCCTCCCAGCCACTGAGGCGGCCTGCCCTCGGCCTTCCCACCCGGTCCGGCGTCCCTCGGCCGTAACTGCACAGCGGTAGACCATTGGAGCCATGCCAGCGTCGCCCCCGCCTGAGCCCGGCGCCCCAGGCACGAGCGCAGGGCGCACTCGGCCAGCAGCATCCCCGAAGGACCGGCGAACCCCTCATCGCTCTCGACCACGCTCCTGTACAGTGGATCGATCACCTGGTCGGCGAGCCAGTCGTCGCCACGTTCAAGGCGAGTGCGTGCTCGCATCAGTGAGTCGCCAATGGCCTGAAACGGGGCGGTCATCGCCTTGCCCGGCCCGTCAACAGTCCGCACGCGGTCCCACGCGATGAGCCGGCCCGGATCGTCGGCCGACGACTTGAGAAACAACCCGGCGAACGACGCGCCCGCCACTTCGCCGCTCAGCGGCTGCGCGTGGCCACGCTGCTGCACCGAGCTCTGCGGCTGGGGCGACGGCGCGACCGCGGGCGTTCCGCTCCCGGGCTGCACCATCATCATCACGACAAGGGCCAGGCAAGCGAATGTCACGGGCGGCGCCTCCCACCCCCCGGCGGTAGGCCGTTTCGCGCCGGCGGAGTGCCCGTGCCGTCAACGTGCGTATACGAGCCGTCGGACATCTGGGCGATCCGACGCATCAAGGCCTCGCTCGATCGGTCGATGAAGGAAATGCAGTGAACGGGCACGTTCCGCCCGCCCCTGAGCTCACCGCGCAGGCTCTCGACGACTGTGGCGTCAAAGAGACCGTCCGTCATGAAGTAGATCGCGTCGGGCCTGGGGCGGTTGCGCAGCGCAGCGCTCAGCGCGGGCATCGGTTCGGTCCCTCCGCCGGCCCGCAGCGCGCCGATCGCCTCGAGCGCCGACTTCTTGTTCTTGCCGATCGCCGGCAGCAGTTTCGTCGTGCCGATCAGTGGCCGGGTCTCGCTGTCGAAGCAGAGCACAACAAACGACGCGGTCTCGCCGAGACGGTCGATCGCTTTCGCCAGCTCCCGCTTGAGGTAGTCGAGCTTCTCACCGTCCATCGATCCTGAGACGTCAACGACAAACGCGAATCGAAGGCCGCGCGCCTCGACCCCGAAGAAACTCGTCCCGCCCGCACCGGAGCCCCCCGAACCATCGCCGATGCCGATCCCCGTCCCGGCCCCGGCGCCTCCAAGCCCCGTCCCCATGTTCCCGCCCAAGTCGCCCGCGTCGGTCAGCCCGTTGCCGCCAGCCACATTGACAACGGGCATCGGCGCCAGGTCAACCATCCCCTTGACCTCGTCAACCCCCGGCGCATCGGCCGTGACCGGCCCTTCGTTGAGCGAGACTACCTCCGCCGAATCGACAATGGCGACCTCAACGGGGGCCCCAATCAGCGAACGGCCACCACCGCCGCCGCTCGCGATCGTCACCACAGCGAAAACGGTCAGGATCAGTGAATGGAGGATCAACGAGACTCCGAGCCCAATCAGGCCCGCCCGGCTCACCCGGAACGCCCACCCACGCGCAGGGTCAACGTTCGCCAGCCGGCGACCCTCAGGCGCGAGCGCCGCCTCCAGCACCGCGACATGGGTCGGGGAGGCTGCGTCAAAGCGACTCTGATTGTCGGAGTCTTGAGGGAAGGTCATGGCTCCATCCTTCGGACGACACTTGGCTTCCTGCCACCAACCCCCGCGAGAGGTGGCACAGTCTATCAGCTCTCTGATTCCCTCGTTTCCTCACCCCCCGCCCCCCCGCCCCCTCCTGCGGCTCGCACGGACGCCGCCCACCGATGTCACTGTTCGCACATCCGCTCAATGTGGTTCCGGCCCGCCGGAGATCAACTGTGGCTTGAGGGTTGCTGGCCCTTGGGCTGGGCGGCGCCGCACCCCCCCCGCCCCAACGACGACCAGTCCGAAAGCAACGGCGGCTAGGCACCCGGCCACGATCCAACGGACCACGGCGTAGAACACCATCGAACCCTCCGAGATCCGGTCGATCGCAAGTGGCACAGCCTTTTCCGGGGTGACCCTGGCAAAGAACTGGCGACGGTTCTTGCCCGACTTCAAGTCCAGGCTGACGTACCGGCCCTCGCCGCTGACAGCGCTCTCGCGAGCGAGGTTTGCCGGGCAGGACAAGTGCACCATATACGTGACCTGCCGCCGCTCGTGCGGAGCTCGCGATCGATAGGCCGCTGCCAGCGCTGCGACGTAGTTCACGCGCTGTTCCAGCGGCAGCTCAGCCACGGGCGGCGCCGTCCCCGCGACCGCCGCCGACAGATAGCGAAGGTCCTCCGCCCGCACGAAGGAACGCTCCTGGCCGGGTCCGCCCGGCGGGACCGCGATCCACTGGCTGCTTGCCAGTTCTCCGATGTCGTTGCCGAGCGCCCGCCTCAGCAGACCCACTTTCTTTCCACCGGGCGCGTCGTAGAGCGCAACGTTGTCATCCATCGGGAACATGACGAACAGGAACTCGCTCGGAGGAGGCGTGCCGTCGGCCGCCGACCAGACCCTCTCGGGCCTGGCGCCCGGCACCATGACGAGCACAAGTTTGAACGTACCCCCACCGACCGCCATGGCCGCCAGCAACGTCACCACCAATCGCCAAGCCCGCCGCCCGGTCTGCCCGCCCACGGCTGCTACGTCGGGCGGTTCAGCTGCTGGATGGCCGGTCTGACGCATCAACTGAGTGTACATCCCGCCGCACCCAAGCGAACGTGAACACCCCACGCGCGGCACAAAGACCCGCGCCCCGTGCCTCCAGCTAGACAATTGCCCGACGTGCCTCCACCCCTCCTTCATGCTCCCCCTGCTCCAACGCCCTCGCCCGGTTCTACCCTGCACCCGATGCCACCCACCCAAACAGCCACTCCTGCAGCCCCCACCCCCGTTGCATCCACAGGGCCGTACAAGAGAGTCCTGCTGAAGCTCTCAGGAGAGTCGCTCGGCGCATCGGGCGCCGGCGGTGGACTGGACAACAAAGAAATGGACCTGATCGCGGGCGAGATCAAGCTCGCCGCGTCGTTGGGTGCGCAGATCGCGATCGTCATCGGCGGCGGCAACTTCATCCGCGGGGCGCAGCTCGCCACGCTGGGGACCATCCACCAGGCGACCGCCGACTACATGGGCATGCTGGCGACGATCATCAACGGCATGGCGCTCAAGGAAGCCCTCAAGTCGCACGGGCTCGAGGTCCGCGTGATGAGCGCAATCGACGTCAAGGCGGTCGCCGAGCCGTTTATCCGCGGGCGGGCGCTGCGCCATCTTGAGAAGGGCCGCATCGTCGTGCTCGTCGCCGGCACCGGCAACCCCTTCTGCACGACCGACACCTGCGCAGCGCTGCGCGCCAGCGAGCTCGACTGCCAGGTGATCCTCAAGGCCACCAAGGTCGACGGCGTCTACACCGCCGACCCGCGCAAGGACCCCACCGCGAAGAAGCTCGACCGCATCACCTACCGCGACGCCATGAACCAGAACCTGGCCGTGATGGACATGACCGCCTTCGCCATGTGCCAGGAGCGGAAGATCCCCATCGTGGTCTTCGACTACAAGACGCCGGGCAACATCAAGCGCGTCGTCGCCGGCGAGCGGGTCGGAACGGTCGTTTCGAATGCGTGAGAACCGTGCCGGGTGAGGCCGATCAGCCTTGCTTCTTCTTCCGCAGCTTCCGCCACGCCCAGATCGCAAACGGGAACGACGTGCCGCACGCCGTCGCCAGCACGACCGCCGCGAGCTTCTTGTGGTCGTGGTTCTTCAGCAGCCACCACAAGCTGCCCCAGATGCACGGCCAGGCCGCAACCGCCAGCCACACTACCCAGACCGGGATCTTCTCCGAGAACCGGTCGGTTGACCGGGCGAGCCGGTTGCCCTGCTCCTTGAGCTGGTCCAGCAGACGCTTGGCCCAGAGGAACTCCGTCGCCAGGATCGCGATGCCGATCGGCACCAGGACCGTCGGCCCGGGGCCCGGCAGCGGCGCGATGATGATGCCGAAGATGATCACCGCCGTCCCGGCGATGAGGATGCACACCTTGCGGAAGTTCCGCTTCGTCGCCGCCGCCGCTTCGGCGAGGTCGTCGATCGGCGCTGGGCGATAGTCGTACCGCGCAGAAGCATGCGGCGGATGGACCGAGGGGATGGGGTGGGCAGGGTCCAGCACCGCGTCAAGTGAGAGCGGAGGAGACGACGCGGAGCCGCGCCGCTTGTTCACCAGCACCGACGCCAGCACACCCGTCAGCAGTACGCCGCACACCACCCCAAGGGTCACCTCGGCCGGGCGGCGGCTCTGGTGATAAAAGAGCGTGTTGAACGCGATGTAGAGCATGATGAAGACCAGGCTCAACTTCAGGAAGCGGAAACGCCCCATGAACGGCGCGATCGTGAAGTACAGCGACCGCAGCGTCAGCAGCGCGAACGCGTTACCCGCGAAGGCGATGAACGGGTCTT
>JAUXUZ010000129.1 GCA_030680655.1 Phycisphaerales bacterium | reverse complement strand
GACGACCGCTGCCGGCGAACTCCTCAGCGCCCACCCCGCCCCCGACGGCATGGCCCCGGGTGCACCGCTGACCCTCTCGCTCCGCCCCGAGGCGCTGCGCCTGTCCTGGGGTTCGGTAGCCGCGCCGAGCGACAACACCCTGTCGGGGCACGTGGCCGACTCAATCTACCTCGGCGAGATCGCTCAGCACGCCGTCGACCTCGCCTCGGGCGGCGCCGCCACCCGCGTAAAGGTGGCCCAGTTGAACCCCGGGCCGACGCTTGCCACCGCCGGTTCTGCGGCGAGCGTCACCGTCGCACCCAGTGATGTCGTCCTCCTTCCGGCGTAGCGGATTCTGTCTGAGATCGGCGACCATTGAGCCCCCGCATCGTGTATGCTGCCCACTGGAGATCAACCGATGGCGAAGAAACGAACCAAGTCCGCCGCTGGTTCCAAGCCCGCACCAAAGGCCAAGCGACGCACGGCCAAAGCAGGGCCCACCGCTCGCAAAGCAAAGGTCAAGTCGCCGCCAAAGAAGAGCGTGGGCAAGCCGAATCGCACCGGTGCTGGGAGTTCGTCCGCCTCGCCCACCGAGCTCGGACGCACGCTCGTCACCCTCTTCAACCAGAACAAGGCCGACGACTGGATCAAGGGCGTCTGGAGCAAGAACGTCGAGTCGATCGAAGGGACCGGGCAGATCGCCCGCGGCGCGGCACAGATCCTGGCCAAGTGGGACTGGTGGACGAGCAACCACGAGGTCATGGGCGCCAGCGCTGAGGGGCCGTACGTCGGCGCCACCGGCTTCGCAGCCAAGTACCAGTTGCACGTTAAGGACAAAGCAACCGGTGCCGACATGCACATGACCGAGGTGGCCGTCTACACCGTCGAGAAGGGCCGCATCACCCGCGAAGAGTTCATGTACTCGTGCTGACGGCCTTCTGACGCCGCGCCCACTCCGCGTTCACCAGGCCCATCGCCTGGGCGACCGCCGCGTCGAGGGTGCGGTTGACCAGGAACACGTCGTACACGCCGCAGTTGCGCGCCACCTCGATCTCGCGCCGCGCCTCGCCGAACCGCCGCTGGATCTTCGACTCGTCCTCACGCCCGCGCGAACGCAGCCGCGTCAGCAGTTCTTCCTCGCTCGGGGGGAGCACGAAGATGCAGAACGCGTCGGGAACGTGCTTCTTGACGCTGACGGCCCCCTGCACGTCGATCTCCAGGATCACCAGCTTCCCCTCCGCAAGCCGGTCGGTCACCCACTGCTTGGGTGTGCCGTATCGCTTGCCGAAAACTCCCGCGTGCTCCAGGAACGCGTTCTCGCTGATGTGCCTGTCGAACGCCTCGTCGGTCACGAAGAAATAGTCGACGCCCTCGCGGTCCTTGGGCGTGATCGCCCGCGTGGTGCAGCTCACCGAGAAGACCGCCCCGGGGATCTGCTTCTCCACCGCGTGGGTGATCGTGGTCTTGCCGACCCCGCTGGGCCCGCAGATCACCAGCAACATGCCGACCTTGTCTGACATAGCCCGCAGGATAGCGGACGCCCGGGCGCCCGTCGCCCTCACCGAGCGCCGATGCACAGCTGCAGCACCGCCATCCGCACCGCCACCCCGTGACGCACCTGGCGCAGCACCACGCTCCGCTTGTCGTCCACCGCCCCGGCGGTCATCTCAACGCCGCGGTTGATCGGGCCCGGGTGCATCACCACCGCACCCTTCTTCAGCCGCGCCAGCCGGGCCGCGTGCAGGCCGTAGCGCTCGTGGTACTCGCGCACGCTGGCGATCACATTGGCCGGCACCTTTTCGCCCGCGCGGGGAACGCCGCTCCCGCCGTGCCGCTCGAACTGGATCCGCAGCACGTTCACCGCGTCAAGCTCGCCGATCACCGAGTCCACATCGTGCACAACCCGCGCGCCCATTTTCTCAAACACCGCCGGCACCAGCGTCGGCGGCCCGATGAAGTAGACCTGCGCACCCAGCGCCAGCAGGCACGCCAGGTTGCTGCGCGCCACGCGCGAGCTGGCGATGTCGCCCACGATCCCCACCTTCAGCCCGCTCATATCGAACGCGCCGGACCCTTCGAGACGGCCGAACGCCTCCGCGATCGTGTACGCGTCCAGCAGGCCCTGCGTCGGGTGCTCGTGCTTGCCGTCGCCGGCGTTGACCACGCTGCAGACAGAGCCGCCCGGGTCCCACGCGCGCACCCGCGACTCAAGCTCGCGCACGACCAGCTGCGGCGCGCCCGAACTCGCGTGACGCATCACCAGCGCATCGACGCCCATCGCGGCCACGTTCAAGGCCGTGTCCGCGACCGTCTCCCCCTTGCTGATGCTCGATCCCATCGCCGTCAGGTCGATCACCTCCGCGCCCAACCGCTTGGCGGCGACCGAGAAGCTCACCCTCGTCCGCGTGCTGTCCTCAAAGAACAGGTTCGCCACGACCCTGCCGCGCAGCACCGTCCGCCACGAGGCGGGGTCCTCCGACCCGTCGGCGTCGTGCCGAGCGTAACGCCTGGCCAGCGCCAGGATCGTGCGCAGGTCCTCCGCGCTCAGGCCGTGGAGCCCCAGCAGGTGCCGGTGTGAAAACGCGGCCGGTGCCGGTGCGCCCAAATGGCTCACCGAATCACCCGCCGCGTGCGTTCCACCCGTTAACTCTGTAGCTTTGGCTGGCACGCCGCATCGTAGCGGTGCGCGCGGCCGGCCTCCGATTACTTCTTCTGCGCCGGCACAGCCGGGAGCTCGGCCCCCTTCACGGCCGGGTCCACCGGCGGCTTCGGGGGCGGGGGCATCGGCGTGCGGAACGTGCCCAGCACCTCCGCGCGGCGATCCGCCGGAACAGCCTTGAGAAGCGCGATCCCCGCGGCCGCCCGGCCATTGGCGTCGGTCGCCTTGGCCGCCAGCGCCTCACCCTCGGCGAAGTCACCTGACAGGCCCAGCGTGTCCTTCACCTTGGCCCAGCTCGACGCCAGCTCGCCCGCCATGCGCTCAAACGCCGCCATCGCCTCCGACGAGCGGTCCCTGATGCTCTCGCGCGACTTGACGATGATGAGCTTGTTCCTGTCGTCGCCCACGCGCTTGTTCAAGTCTGCGAGCGTCTGCGCCCGGAAGTGCTTCACACCCTCGGCGAACGCGGTCTGCTGCTTGGCCCGGAAGATCTGCGTCGTCTTGACGAACTGCTCGATGCCCGGCTGCTGCACCAGCGGCTTCATCGGCTCGGCGAGCGAGATGAGCTGGCCCAGCTCGTTGACGGTGTCGAGCCCCTGGATCGCGGCGTGCAACTGGAACGCCTGGTCCAGGTTTTTGACGATCGCCTCGTCCTGCTGGGCCGCGCGGGCGTTCCACTTCTCGATCCACGAGCGCTTCTGCCCCTCGTCCATCGGCACCGCCTCGATCACGACCTGCTCGAACGGCTTCGACGGCCACACCACCCAGCCGTCGGCATCGCGGACGACGATGTTCGGGGCCGGGACGTCGGGCTCGGGCGGGGGCGGGGGCAGCGGCGCGGGCACCGGCGGCGGCGTCCACGCCGGCGCGGGGACCGTCTTGGCCGGCACCGGCGTGACCACCTGCGCAGAGAGCATGGCGGGGACTGACGACAACACCACTATCGCGAAGACCTTGTTCATTGCTTTCCCTTGTCGTTGTGCGGAGACGAAACTCTAGCTCGTTGACCGGCGCGGCTCACTTCTCACCCTGCTCGCGCTTGATGTGCTCAAACAGCGCGTCACGCTGGCGCGCGTCCAGCTCCCTCCAGATCTTCCAGAACACGTCAACCTTATTAACCTTCTCGGGGTTCCCCTTCGCCCGGGCGAACGAATCGTCGGCAATCCTGCGCACGCGGCTCTCTTGCTCGGGGGTCAGGCCCAGCGCCTTGATCAGCGAGTCAAAGTCCTTCACCCGCTGGCCGATCACCCGCTCATAGCTCGCCTTGATGTCCTGTCCGAGCATCCGCAGCGCCTCGGCGCTCGCGACCTTGCCGGGGCTGCTCTTCTCGCCGCGCGCCTTAGCCGCCTCGGCCTCCTCCTGGACCAGCGCGTTCCAGTACTCCTCAACCATCAGGCGCAGCTCGGTCTGCTGCTCCTTCGGCAGCAGCTCGCTCATCCGCTGCAGCAGCAGCTCCCGCTCGGCGAAGACCGGGTGGTCCTGACGCAGCTTGCGGACGCCCGCCAGACCGGCCTTAGCGTCGCCGCTCTGGAAGGGGTTGGCCAACGCCGCGACCGCGGGCAGATTCCCGCTGAGGAACTTGTCCATCGCCTGCGCCTGCTCCACCTCAACCTTGGTGACCGCCGCCTGCGTCTTCTCGTCCAGTTTCAGCTTCCGCACGGCCGCCAGCGCCGGCCACTCGTCAAGGCGGACGACCTTGCCGTCAGCGCTGCGCTGCACCAGCGTCGGCTTGCCCGTTCGATCTGGCACACGTGGACCCGACAGCGGCGACCGCTCCGGCGGTGGCGGCGAACCCTTCTCGGCCTGCGCCGACGCTGCGCACGCGATCAACCCCGTTGCCAGCACCGCGATCAGCTTCGTGTTCATGGTTCACCTCGTCGAGACCATCACCGTAAACCGGGCATCGATCCCTCACCTGCGTACGCCCGCGGCCAGCGAGGGTTTCAGCCCCACACCCCACCATCGACCAAACCCGCGCCCGCACTTCGCCCGATTCCTGCCGCACAGGCACCCAAATCCTACCGTCGCCCATGCCCAGCACCCCCACGCCCCCCACCGCACCCACCCACATCGACCTCGCACGGGCGATCGCCGACGCCTGCGTCCTCCGCGGGACCTTCACCCTCCGATCCGGACGTACCAGCAGCTTCTACATCGACAAGTACCTCTTCTCGACCAAGCCGGCCGTGCTCGAGCCGCTTGGGAAGCTCTTCGCGGCCAGGATCGCCGCGATCGGCGCTGCGAACCCGGGCGGCGTCCATCGCCTGGCCGGCGCAGAACTCGGTGGCATCCCGCTGGTGACCGTCGCGTCGCTGGCGACCGGCTTGCCGTCGATCTTCATCCGCAACGCCAAGAAGGACTACGGCACCGCCAAGCGGACCGAGGGCACGCTCAACAACGGCGATAACGTCGTCTTCGTCGAGGATGTCGCCACCACCGGCGGCCAGGCCCTCGAGGCCGTCGCCGAACTCCAGAGCCTCGGCGCCAACGTGCTGGCGGTCATCGCCACCATCGACCGCCAGGAAGGGGCACGCGAGAACATCGAAAAGACCGGGGTTCGGTTCGAAGCGCTCTTCACCAAGGCCGATCTGGGCATCACCGCGTGAACATGTAGACAAGCCCGGCGATCAGCAGCAGCACCACGACCACGATCCACACCTTCGGCATCTGCGCGTGACGCGGCGTCTCCAGGTCCGCCCCGCAGTGGTAGCAGGAGACGGCGTCGTCGTAGACCTCTTTGCCGCACGATGGGCAGCCGCGGGTCACCCCGCCGAACTTCTCCAGGTCGTCAGCGCTGGGGCCGCCGTCGCGCTCGTCCGCCCGCGCGACCGGCGGCTGCGACCGTACGACCTCGCCGTCTACCCCGCGACGTTTGATCGGGAATCGACCGTCACCCATGCTGTACGGTAAGGCGCGCGCCCGGCGGGTGTCACTTCGGCTGCCCGCTCATCCACCGCCACGCGCTCTCGACCATCTCCTCCACCGTGCCAACCGCGGGCGTCCACCCCAGCTCGGCCCGGGCCAGCGAAGCGTCTGCCCACAGCATCGGTGCATCGCCCGGCCGCCGCGCCCCCACGCGCACATCCAGCCGCTTGCCCGTCACGCGCTCGCACGCGCCGATCAACTCGCGGATGCTCACGCCCTTCCCAAGGCCCAGGTTGTACGCCAGCGTCAAGCCCGGCCTGATCACCCCCAGCGCCCGCACGTGCGCATCGATCACATCGTCAACGTGCACGTAGTCCCGCACCGCCGTGCCGTCGTGCGTCGAAAAGTCATCGCCGAAGATGAAGAACACGTTGTTCGTCCCGGGCCAGCGCCCCGCCAGGCAGCGCAGGATGATCGGGATCACGTGCGTCTCGGGCTCGTGCACCTCGCCGAGCACCCCGGAACGATCGCACCCGGCCACGTTGAAGTACCGCAGGCAGCACGCCCCCATCGACGGGTTCGCGTCAACGGTGTGGCGCACGATCCGCTCCAGCATCCACTTGCTCGTCCCGTACGGGTGCGTGGGGTGCATCTGGTCACCCTCACGCACAGGCAGGCTCGCTGCGTCCGGCTCGCCGTAGACCGTGCAGCTGCTGCTCACCACCAGACGCTTCACCCCGCAGGCCACCGCCGTCTCGATGAACCGGACCCCCTTTGACACGTTCTCGACGTAGTACTCAACCGGCTTCCCCACGCTCTCGGCGACGTACGCCAGCCCCGCAAAGTGCAGCACGCTCGCGCAGCGGTGCTCCTCGAACACGCGCCGCACCGCCGGCCCGTCCGCCACGTCAACGTTCACCACGTGCAGCCGCGCCGACGCGGCCGGCTCGGCCCTCCTGATCGCCTCAAGCCCCGCGGGGTTCGCCCGCCCGGGGATCATGCGGTCAACAACGACCACCTCCCACCCGTCGCGCAGCAGGCGCAGTACCGCGTGCGCACCGATGTACCCGGCGCCGCCGGTCACCATCACCACCCTGTCGCCCGCGTTGCCCACGTGACTCAGTCCTCCAGCCGGAACGGCCCGACATACGCGCCCTCAACCGGCGGCTCACGCAGCATCGCCGCGTGACGCTCGCGGTCACCCGCCTCCGCGAACCGGTCCTTGATCTTCTTCGCCGGCACGCCGCCCCACACCTCCATCGCCGGGATGTCCTTGGTCACCACGCTCCCCGCCGCCACCACGCTCCCGTCGCCGATCGTCACGCCCGCCATGATCACCGTGTTGGTCCCCAACCAGCAGTCACGCCCGATCTTCGTCCGCGGCATCTTCGGCCGGCCAGAGAAGATGATCGGCGTGCCCACCCGGTCGATCACGTGATCGCCGCCCACGATGTTGACGTTCGGCGCCAGCAGCGTGTACGCGCCGATCTCCACCCGCGGCCAGACCTGGCACCCGTAGCTGATGAACACAAACTCGTGCGCGACAAGGTCCGGGCTCAACCGCGAGCCGAAGTGGAAGTAGCACGAAGGGTGCACACCCTTGAGCCCGTAGCGCTTGCGGATGTACCACATCTTCGCGCGGCGCACGAAGCGGCGCAGCCCCTTGAGGTCGCGCAGGAACCCGCGTAGTCCGTTCGATACCGCGCCCATTCAGTCAGGCTCCTTCATCCAGAACAGGTCGTCGGCCGGTTTCCCGTCGATGCACCGCTCGATGCACCGACGCTGCATCGGCGCGTTCCAGAAGCGTTCGATAATCTCTATGCACGCCCGCGCAACGGCGGCGTCTGGTTCCCCGTGCGTCCACTCCCCGACTGCACGCGCCAGGTCCGCCGCGTCCCCCTCCTTGAACAGCGCGCCCGTCTTGCCGGGGATCACCGCCTCCCACTCGGGCATCTGCCGTTCTTCGTCACCGTGCGTGACCACCGGCACCCCGTACGCAAGGGCCGTCATCGCCGTCAGCCCCACCTTGCCCGGCGCCACAATGCACCGCGACATCATCACCAGCCGCGACAGCACCGCCTCGTCGTAGCACGCGCCGTAGAACACGCACGCCACACCCTTCGCCGCGGCCAGCGCCTCAAGCGCCGCCCGCTCCGGACCGTCCCCCACCAGCAGCAGCGCCACCGGCCTCCCCTCGC
>JAUXUZ010000126.1 GCA_030680655.1 Phycisphaerales bacterium | reverse complement strand
GTTTCGTGGCCGCCGGTGCCGGCGCTGCTGACGGGCCGGGTCGTAATGGTGCGGCGTCGGCGGGCGGGGAGCGCACCGCGCGCAGACTGCTGGTGGCGGTGGAGACCCACACTAACTCGTTACTGAGCACAGAAGACCCATGAGCAAGCCCAACCCCTGGATCAAGACCCTTGTACTCGCCGCGGCGGCCGGCGTGATGGTGGCGCTGGTGATCGTCTCGCGCCCTTCGGACAAGCCCTTTGCGGGTTCATCGGATGACCAGGGCACGGCCCTTGCGCCGGAGCTGACCGACCCGCAGAAAGTGTCCAGCCTGGAGGTGATCGGCTGGGACGAGCAGGCGGTGCGGCCGCGGGCGTTCAAGGTTGAGGTGCAGGGGAACAGGTGGGTTGTGCCGTCGGCGTTCAACTATCCGGTTGACGCGACGCAGAACATGGCGGCGGCGGCGTCGAGCTTCATCGGGGCGCTCAAGGATCGCATCGTGACCGATCAGGTCACCGAGCACGCGCGGCTGGGGGTGGTTGCGCCCGACGATGTGACGAGTTCGGTGACGACTGGGCGCGGCACGCGCGTCACGATGCGCGACACCACCGGCAAGACGGTTGCGGACTTGATCATCGGCGGGCCGGCGGTTGACCCTGCGTCAACGCCGGGAGCACCGGCGGGGAAGCGGTATGTGCGCGAGGCGGGGAAGAACCGTGTCTACGCCACCACGCTCAACCAGGCCTACTCGACGCGGCTGGCCGACTGGGTGCAGACGGACCTGCTGCAGGTGACGGCCGACAGTGTGAAGAAGGTGGCGATCGACCGGTACAAGGTTGATGAGCAGAAGGGGACGATCGTCGATCTGAAGACGCTGGCGCTGACGCGGCCCGACGGGGCACGCTCGGCCGATCCGGATCAGCCTGCGCCGGCACGGGTGTGGACGCTGACCAGCAGCCAGGGCCCGGTGCCGCCGGGGGGGGCCGTCAATCAGTCTCGGGCGGACGACGTGCTCTCGGCGCTTGGGTCGCTGAAGATCGTGGGTGTGCGGCCGAAGCCTGCGAACCTCGTCAACCTGATGGCGGGTGAGGCGAGCGAGGGGAAGATCTCGCCGCTGGACCAGGCGAGCCTGCAGCAGCACGGGTTCTTCATCACATCGCAGGGTGCGCTGGTGGCGAACGAGGGGAGCATGACCGTCGGGTGCGCCGACGGAGTGGTCTACACGTTGTGGATCGGCGAGCTGGCGACCGACGAGGCGACGAAGGACCAAGCGGCGGGTGCTGCATCGCCGGGCGACCAGGCGGGGGCGGGGGGCAGGTCGGCCGATGGGCGGTACATGATGGTGACGGTGTCGTTCGATCAGACGCTGGTGGGCGAGGCGCCGCAGAAATCGAACGAGCTGGTGGAGCTTGAGAAGCAGGCGGCCGCGCTCGCCGAAGGGCAGAGGCTCGGCGACGATGCGAACGCGCGCTTGACGAATCTCTCGGCGGCGTTCAAGGCGCAGTCGGACGGCTTCGCGGCGCGGGTGAAGGCAGGGATGGACCGGCAGGCTCAGCTGGCGAAGCGTTTTGCGGGGTGGTACTACGTGGTCGACGCGACGAGCCTCGAGCGGCTGCGGCCGACGCGTGAGGAATTGCTTGCCCAGGCCCCGGCTGCGGCTCCGGTGGCACCTCCGACGGTGATTCCGAGCCAGCCGTAGGGCCTCGTAGCTTCCAATCGGTGCTTCGCGGCGATTTCTTGTGCTGTTCGCTGGATGTTCGTAGCCGCGATCGCTGAGTTTGGTGCATACTGGCAAGTGAATATAGGACCTAGCCGCTAATCGGCCGCCATCCGCATGAAGGAGTGACCGAGCCCTCAGGATGCTCGGGCAGACGGCACGTTTCTCAAGCACCAGATTCGCAGACCACTTTTTACAGGAGTCTCCCATGAACCGTTCTCTCACCCCCCTTGCGCTCGCGCTGGTTGCCGGTGGCGTGCTCACGCCGATGGCCCTGTCCCAAATTCCGATGCCCGACGTGACGCGCTGGACGGTTCCCGACTTTGACCAGCGCCGCAGCGGCCTGGCCAACAACGGCAACATGCACTGCGTGCCGACGAGCCACGCGAACATGCTGGCGTATATCAGCGACCACGGCTTCCCGCCGGTGTTCCCAAACGTCACCAACTCGTACTGGGCGAGCGAGTACGGGGACATCACCAACAACATCTTCAACCTGGGCTCGATGATGGGAACCACCGGCAGCGGCGGCACGGGCGGGCAGGGGTGCATCGACGGCATGACGCAGTGGCTGGGCGGGTTGCAGTTCCTGTTCAACATCAGCTACCAGTGGGGCCCGAGCATCACGCCGTCGGACCTGTACTTCTCGATCGCGGGCGGCGGCCTGTCGGCGTTCTGCTACGGCCGGTGGGAGTTCATCCCGGCGAACGGTCGTTACGAGCGCACGGGCGGCGGGCACTGCGTGACGACGCGTGGGATGAGGGACTTCCGGTTCCCGGTTCAGCCCAATAACGTGAACCCGCTGGTGCGCTACCGCGACCCGGCGAGCGACGACGGCAACCTCATGCAACAGAGCCCGTACGCGACCTCGGAGTATCGGCTGCGCCGGCTAACGACAAACTACAAGGGGTACGGCGTTGCGACGATGTGGGAGATGCTGACGGGCATCAACGACGAGTACCGGAGGTGCATCGACGGGTTCACGTCGATCACGCCGCTGTTTTGCCTGCAGCCGGACACATCGACCAATACGCTCAAGATCAAGACCGTGATCAACCTGGTCGACTCGCAGAACGAGGGCGGCTTTGTGCTGCCGAATGTCGCAGACTTGGCGTTCGGCATCACCTCGAACCACGTGTTCGCGACGTCGGCAGTCAGCACCGGTACGACCCGGCTGGTGCTCGGCAACCCGCTGGGCGGAGAAATCACCCACTCGCTGGACATCCCAGGCTCGGCGGGTCGCAAGATCGCGCCGGGGCGCAACGGTGAGGTGTACCTGGTGCTGGGCACGCAGCTGCGCTGCCTCAAGCCGAACGAGACGAGCTCGTTCGACGAGCCGCTGCCGCCGGCGACGCTGCCGACGACGCCGACAGCGCTCTGCCACGACGATCTGCGTAACGGACCGACGGCGCTGATGGGCGACGGGTCGGTGCGTGAGTACGACAAGACGCTGGCGCTGGTGATGACCAGGACGCTCGCGACACCTCCGGGCTGGCCCGGCACGGGCGGACCGGTGTACCAGCGGATCGTCCCGGGCAACACCGTGGGCGACTATTGGTTCGGGCCGCTGGCGGGCGGGCAGATCAAGCGGTACACGCCCGCGGCGGGGATCCCGACGCGGCTGGTGCTGGCGGAGACGGTGACGCCACCGGCGGGGCTCACGCTGACAGACTTTGACCTGACCGACGGCGGG
>JAUXUZ010000119.1 GCA_030680655.1 Phycisphaerales bacterium | reverse complement strand
GCTTCGCGAGGACCGGCTGGCGCCTGGGCTGGGTGAGCGGCAGCGGCGACTTTGGCAAGCAGCTCGTCGGGGCGCTCACCAAGCTGCAGGGCCAGAGCATCACGTGCGTTCCGGGATTCTCACTCGCGGGCATGCGCGCGGCGCTTACCGAGTGCAAGCCCGAGCTTGAGAAGATGCGGACCGCGTTCGCCAAGCGGGCGGAGGTGATGTTCAGCGAGCTGAGCAAGGTGCCGGGCGTCAAGGTCGCAAGGCCCATCGGCGCGTTCTATGTGTTCCCAGACATCTCGGCGCATCTGGGCAAGACGACCCCCAAGGGTGTCAAGCTCAACGGCGCTTCGGACTTCGCCGGCGCGCTGCTCGATGAGCACGCCATGGCGTGCGTCCCCGGCGAGGACTTCTCCTCGCTGGTAGGCCACAAACACATCCGCATGTCGTTCGCGTGTTCGGAGGAGCAGATCCGCGAGGGCGTGCGCCGCATCGGCGTGTTCGTCGCTTCGCTGAAGTAACGCCTACGGCTTCGGGGTTTGCGTGGGGGTCGACGGGTAGACGGAGATGCCCGGCGCAATAGGCGTGCCGTTGGCGTCGGGCGCGGGGTGGGCCCACACGGGCTCGCCGCTGACGCGGGCGATCCAGAGTTGGCTGCTGGGTTTCTGCTCGCCGTCGAGTTTCGGGCCGCGCTGGCTCGTCCACATCATGAGATTGCCGTCGTCGGAGAAGACGGGGAGGCCGTCGAAGCCGTCGGCGCTGGTGATGCGCGTCCGCTTGAGCTGCTCGCGCGACTTGGTCGGATCAAACTCGATCGCGAAGACCTCGTAGTTGCTGTGGCTCACCGCGCTGGTGGCGTAGACCATGTACTTCATCGACGGGTGCCAGTAGGGGCACCAGGAGACCACTTGATCGTCTGCGGTGAGCTGAACCTCGCGGGTCATGCCGAGCGGCTGGTGTGCCAGCACGCCGTCGTTCCCAAACTTCAATTCAGCGACAAACAACTGCAGGTTGTTGTCGCCCTTGCGGTCCGACCGATAGCAGATCCACTTCCCGTCGGGGCTGAAGAACGGACCGCCGTCGTACCCAGCCGCCTTCACGATGGGCACGTGCTTGCGCAAGGCGACGTTGTAGATGTACAGGTCGGGGTCTTTGGTTTCAGGATCCACGTGCGTGTACAGGTACGAGTACCCGTCTGGGCTGAACGACCCCTCGGCGTCATAACCCGGCCTGGAAAAGAGTTTTTCAAGCGGCACCGTCTCGCCCCCGCCTCCTTCAAGCCGGTCGGCAATCTCCTCGGGGGTGCCCTTGCTCGAAACCGGAAGCCCGATGCGGCGTACCAGGTCGGCACGCGCATCACCGAACCAGCGGCGTTTTACACGCGGGTAGTCTTTGTAACGCCCGCTGCGGAGCAGGTCGGCTTCGATCTGTGGCACGCTGGCGCGGCATATTTCCATCTCCGCGGGGAACTGCCACGTATAACGGCTGCGATCGCGGGAGTAGCCCGGCGCGTCGCCCTCGGCCCCGGGAGCCGTAACCGTGCATCCGAAGTAAACCCAGCTCGGATCGTTGGGATCAAACCACGCGCAGGTACTGGCCGAGCCGGCGGGTGAGATGCGCGTAGCGGCATCGATACCGGTCGGGTTGCCGCTCGCGTCGTAGTTCAGTTTCGCGACGTACATCGCGTAGTTGGCGGAGGCCTCCTTGCCTCTCTCCGGTCGCTCGACGCCTTGGAACACCACCCACCGTGGCGGCGATTGGTGATCGAAGTAGGCTTCACCGGCCTTGAAGAACTTCTCAGGCTGAGTGAGCTGGACATGCCCGGAGAGGAAAGGACCCTCCAGGCCCTTCCAATCCAAGGGGGCGGCGGGTGCCTGTTTCGCTGGGGCGGGCTGGACAAGGGTCATCGACGCGGCAAGCAATGCGGAAAGCAGCATGGCACATCGTAGTGAGAGCAGCCTGTTCTGCAACGATGCGCAGTAGACCCAATCCCCCAGTTCGGGCAAAGTACGGATATTGGCCGAACGGACCCGCGGGGTTTGTCCGGCGGTCGCCAACGGTCTAACCTTGCCCCCACATTTCATCCGCTGCTCCCAGGCCCGGTCGTACCGGCTGCGTAGGGGCAAGCCCAGAGCGGAAAGGCCAGATCCATGTCACAATTCAATCGTTTCGCCCCCCCCCAGAAGGTCAAGGTCATCAAGAAGACCGCCGCTGGCAAGGTCATCATCGACTACAAGGATGTCGACAAGCTCCGCCGCATGATGTCGCCCAACGGCAAGATATTCACCAAGAAGCGCACCAGCAGCACCGCCGGCGAGCAGCGGATGCTCTCGCAGGCGATCAAGCGTGCCCGCTTCATGGGCCTGCTCCCGTACACGTCCGCGACCCTCTGATTGTTGCTGTCGATCTCCGCAGATCACTCCCGGCCCCGACACCTCGTCGGGGCCGGTTGCTTTTTTGATCCGGCCACCCGAGCGGGTGGGTACACTCGCGCGCCATGCCTCCACGCAACGAGCGCGACTACACCCGGCTCCCCGGCCTCTTCCCGCCGTCTGGCACGCGCGCAGAAGTCATGCGGGCGGTGGTCGATGCGCTCTGGCTTACCTTCAAGGATGAGGGTCTCTCGTGGATCGGGTTCTACCTCGTGAACCCCGATGCGCCGAGCGAGATGGTGCTCGGGCCGAGCCGCGACAAGCCGGCCTGTTCGCCGATCGGCCTGCACGGCGCGTGCGGGCAGTCGTTTGTTTCCAAGAAGGCGCTGGTCGTTCCCGACATCGCGAAACTCGGCGAGGGGTACATCGCCTGCGACCCGCGCGACCGGAGCGAGGTGGTCGTGCCGTGCGTCGATGTTGACAACACGTGCTGGGGCGTGCTCGACGCCGACAGTTACGACACCGGCGCGTTCACCATGCACGATGCGCTCTGCCTGATGCGCCTGCTCCGCCACACGCGGCTGTCACACCACGGCGACGAGCGGCCCAGCATGGTCAAGGTCATCTGACGCGCTGCAGCGCGCGACTCAGAACGGCGCGGGCGATTCGACCACCACTCTCTCCCCCAACGAAGGATCGTCAAACGCCAGGCGCGTTGCGTGCAACAGGAGCCGGGCCGCCCCCGAAACGCCGGCGCCACCGTACAGCGGGTCGCCGAGGATCGGGTGGCCGGCGTGGGCGCAGTGCAGGCGGAGCTGGTGGGTGCGCCCGGTGAGCGGCGTGAGCTCAAGCCTCGTGCGCCCGCCACTCCGCTCAATCACGCGGTACCTTGTAACGGCCACCTTTCCCTGCACGGGATCGACGATCTGCCTTGGGCGGTTGGGCACATCCAGGCGCATCGGCGCATCGAACGTGCCGCTGTCGGCCGCCACCAGGCCGTCAACGATCGCAACGTACTGCTTCTCCACCGAGCGGGCCTCAAACTGCATAGACAGCAGCCGCTGGCGCTCCGCGTCGAGCGCAACTAGCAGGATGCCCGACGTGTCCATGTCGAGCCGGTGGACGGTGATCGGTCCCGTGGCCAGTGGCGCGTGCTCAATCACCCAGGAGACAGCGTTCATAGCGCCGGCATCTCCCTTGCCGGGCACCGACAGCACGCCGCTGGGTTTCTCGAGTGCGAGCCAGCCGGTGCCGCGCCGCAGCACGCGGACACCCAGGAGGCGTTCTCGGGCCGCTGCAACGTCGTTTCGGTCGCCGTCGGTCACTGAGGGGGGGCGAGGTCGCTGCGCCGATTCACCACGAACATCGATGGCAGCAGGTAGTTGCGCCCCTTGTACACGTAGACAGTCCCGCTGACGGTGAAGCTCGTCCCGTCGCCGGCGCGGTCAACGGTCTTTTCCATGTTCTGCAGGTTCATGCAGGGCATCAGCACCATCGCGGGCTCCGAGCGGCCCTTGCCGTCTGAGTCCATCGTGAAGACCCACTCGCTCGCCTGTGACCGCGACATGCGCCCGCGCCGCTGCGTGACAAACGTGTTCTCGCGGAGCAGGCGCGTGCCGGTGGTGCCGGTCTCGACCACCGCTTCGCCGGTGCCGGCCGGGGTGCGCGGGGCTGGAGGGGTCGCCTCGGGCGCGGGCGGGGACGGGTTCTCCTTTCTCCGCTGCTCCTCCATCTTGCGGATCGTCTCGGCCGGGTCGGTTCCCGGCTGACCGCTCAGGGCCGAGGCACCGACCAGCACCGGCACCGCCGCCAGCGTGCCCAGCGCAGCAAGCCTGACAAACCCGTTGATCCTGCGTGTTGTGCCCACTTTGCACCTCCGTTTGCACCATGCTATCGGCCGGCGTCCCCCCGCGCCGACACACCGTTGGCGGCGTCCTTGCCCGGACCGCCCCTCCACTATACAGTCCCCCTCAGCGGCCGCGTGCCAGAGTGGTCAAATGGAGCGGATTGCAAATCCGTTGGGCAACCTTCGTCGGTTCGAATCCGACCGCGGCCTTTTCCGCTGATCCGGCTTTTGGTTACAGAGACAGCCGCATCAACCGTGCACATCCCTATGGCTGAGACCACGCCCGACCTCGCCCGCGCCGCCGACCAGTTCCGGGTCGACGTTTCTGCGCTGCGCGAGCAGGTGGGGCGGGTGATCGTCGGGCAGCGTTCGATCGTTGACGGCGTGCTGGTTGCGCTCTTCTGCTCCGGGCACACGCTGCTTGAGGGCGTGCCGGGTGTCGGCAAGACGCTGCTCATCCGGACGCTCGCCCGGACGCTCAACCTCTCGTTCGCTCGGATTCAGTTCACGCCCGACCTGATGCCGTCGGACATTGTCGGCACGACCATCATCGCCGAGGCCGCCGAGGGGGCCGCCGGCGGTGGCGCCCGTCGCTTTGTCTTTCAGCGTGGCCCGGTGTTCGCGCAGATCCTCCTCGCCGACGAGATCAACCGCGCAACGCCCAAGACGCAGAGCGCGCTGCTTGAGGCGATGGCCGAGCGGTCGGTGACCGTCGGCGGAACGACCCACCCGCTGGAGCAGCCGTTCTTCGTGCTCGCCACGCAGAACCCGCTGGAGCA
>JAUXUZ010000114.1 GCA_030680655.1 Phycisphaerales bacterium | reverse complement strand
CGGCGACGCCGCCGCCCGAGACGCCGCGCTGCGGCTTGACCGGGCGCTCGTCAACGCGCGGGGACCGTCGATCGAGTCGCTCACACGCATCGCCGAGCTGTCAGAGGGGGCGGGCGACGTGAGGGCCGCTTCGGAAGCCTGGCGCACGATCGGTGATGTCGAGCGTGACGGCTCGGTCATCTGGCACCGCGCCAAGTACGAGTTTCTCCGGCTGCTGGCCGATTCCGACGGCGCAGGCGCCAAGGCGGCGGTCTCGCAGCACATGATCCTCTACCCCACTGGGCCGGAACCGTGGTCAACAAAGATCAAGGAACTCGGCGCGCGGCTGGGTGTGGACCCGGCGCTGCAGAAGGCCCCCGCGCCGCAGGGGGGGCAGCGATGACCCCACGCAAGGCCAAGGACCTGATCGGGCTCTACTTCGGCTCCGAAGCCGTCAACGGGTTCGATCCGCTCTGGCCCGAGACGATGATCGGCGTGGCCCCGGGTGCACCGCGTGACGAAGTGCTCGCCTCGCTCAGGGTGCGCCTTGAGATGCTGGCGCTCCACCCCACAGATGCGGATGCGCACCTGCTGGCGCGGGTCCTGCGGTCGATCGCGGCGCAGATGATCGATGGTCCCGGGGCTGAATGGACGCAGGAACTGGAGGCGGCGCTGGACCCCGCGCCGCGTGCGGCCGCTTTGAGGACGGGTCCAGCGGCACCAGTGGCCGCCCGGTTCCCGCACGAACCCATCGCCTCGCCGGCGGAGCGAGTGTTCAGGAAGCAAGCCAGGGCGCTGGTCGCCTCCGCCGGCGCATCGCCGCGCTCGATCGCGCAGCTCTTCGCCCTCGCCGAGGCCGACGGGTTGCCTTCAGAGGTTGTCGATCGGTTTCTGGCAGAGCTTGTCGTGCCGGTCGAGTCGGACGCGGGTGCGCAGCGAGCCCGGCAGGGTGCTGCTGAGGGCGCACCGAGGGGCGCGTACGACTCTGCCCCTCGCACCGATCGCAGCGCGCAGCGGCTGTGGATGGCGATCGGCGCGGTTGTCACCATCGGCGTTGTCGCGTTCTCGATCTTCGCGATCGTGGCGATCACCACCAGGCAGAACACACAAACGCCACAGGCGGTGCCGCAACCGGCACCAACAAACCGAGCGAGCCCGAGCACTGCCCCCGTCAACGAAGCACCCACGCCGCGGGCGGTACCCGTCGCTGAGGGGCCGCCGGACGGGCGTATCTTCGCTCGAGAATTGGTGGATGCACTGCGTCCCTCCGTGCCAGGTCCAGAGCGCGAGCGGGCGATCCTGAGGGGCATCGAGACGCTCCGCAACTGGTGGCCGCGCATCGACCCGGGCAGCCGCGTAGCGGTTGTGCAGGCGATCGCGGCGGGCGGCGTAGATCTTTCACAAGACGACGCGACCCGCGAGTCGTTCGTGAGAGCCCTGCGGGCAAAGCCGAGCGACCCATCGTCGCCGGCGGCGGTGTGGCACGTCACGGCGACAGCCGGGGTTTCCGCCGTGCTGAGCCGCGAACGGGAGTTGCCGGCGGTCGTGCAACAGGTGTGCCGGGAGGTGCTGGCGGGTTCCACCGGCGGTCAACGATCGGCCCGGCGGTCGGGCTCGACGTTTGATGAAGCCGCGGTTGATGCGCTTGAAGCGTTGCCGGCGCTACTCCTTGCTGACGCTGACCAGCCGTCAACGGTCACGCGTGCCCAGGCAGACTATTGGCTGACCGCGCTCCGCTCGGCGACAGGACTTGGAGGCTCGGCCGACGACGCGGTGCGGCGCAACGACTCTGTCGTTCTCGACACCGTCGAGCGGCTGCTCACCTCAACGCGTGACGCCTCGCAGAGCCGAGCCGTGTTCGAGTTCGCCTCGGTGCTGCTGGGGCAGGCGCGCTTCAGAGAAGGTGACGCGGGGCGCGACCGGGTGCTCTCGTGGCTCGCCGACACGCGGCTCTCGGCCGGCGACATCCACCTGATCACGGCGGCGGTCGCCACCAGGTCGTCGGCAGCGGGTGTTGAAGCAACGATGGTCCTCTCCACCGGCGCAACGCAGGCGGAACGCGACGAGCTGCGTGCCCGCTACGCCGAGGCCTGGTCGCGGGCGGCCAACGCTGCGCGGGCGGGCAGCGGCGGCACCAACGCCGACTGGTTCGAGGCGGCGCGTGCGGCCGTGGGCCAGGCCGATCAGGCGACTGGCGATCTGGAACAACTGGCAGCGGCGTCGGCCCTGGCCACGATCAGCCAGGCCGCGTCCTTGCGTTCAAGGGGGCTGCCCGCGCCGGTCGTCGTGCGTTCGGAGCCGCCTTCGGGGTCGCTCTTTGTGCTGCGATTCTCCGTCGCCGGCGACGGCGAGTGGGCGCGGCGTTTTCTTGCAGAGAGCCGGACCGCCTCTGCCCGGCTCGGTCGGATCGCCGAGTTTGAGCAGAGTGCTTCACCCGGCCCGGTGGACTGCGAGGTGCTCGCCGAGGCCGCGCTGCTTTCGACGGGCGAGACGCGCACGGCAGCCCAACGGGCCGCACTCAAGCGGACGGACCACCCCGCGATGGTCAACGCCGTGCTCGAGGTGCTGCCGAGGGTGAAGCAGTCGAGCAACTCCGGCGAGTTTCTCGGTCAGTTCACACTCGCGGGCGCGCTGCCAGTCAGCAGCGATCGGTGGGCGGTCCACTACAGGCGTGCGCTCATCGAGCGGCTGCTCACCCTGCTGGCGGCAAGCAACTCGACGGTGGCCGCTGATCGCGCCGCGGCGGTGCTCGCCGAATCGTGGACGACGGTGGCGGGCGCCGCATCGAGCGAAGTGTCCGACGTTGACGGCCCCGTTGAGTCGGTCAGCGCAGCGGGCAGGGCGTACGCCGCGTTGCTGATGCAGATCCGCCAGCAGGTGCCGTCGCCGACGGCGCTGATCCACCCCGACGCGCTCGACCGCGCTCGCGCCGGTCGGTTGCTCGTTGCCCACGGGTTGCCGCAGGCGTTTGCGGCGAATCAGGTTTCCGCTGTTGAGGCGCTGGCGGTGATCGTCGCGGCCGAGCGCCCCGCCACGGCCGACCAGTGCCGATCGCTGCTGGCGCTGCTGAGCCAGAACCGGAGCGTCGCCCGCTCTGTCGCAGCGCAGATCCGCGCGACCGAGGATGTGGCCCTGCGCCTGTGGGCGCTCAGACTGGGAGAGCCGCTATGAAGAAGCAGATCCTCCTCGCCGCGGCGCTCGCGTTGCTGCTGGCGGGCGCCGGTCAGCCGGGCGGTGCGCCGGCTTCACCGCTCCCGACGACCGTTCCCGGCCTCGCCGAACGGCTCGCCGCCCTCAATCCCCAGAACCCGCAGGCGTATTTCCTGCTTGCTGAAGAACTCGCGGCCGAGGCCGGGTCTGACCGGCCCTCAAGGGACCTTGCCCGCTCCCTGTTTGTGCTCTCGTTCGAACTCTACCGCGCACGAAACCAGCCTGGTGACGGCGAACTCGCCCGCAGCGCGACGCTCGGCCTGGCTTCGCTGACGAGAATCGAGCCGGAGCGACGGTGGCTCGCCGCGATCGGCGACCAGGTGGCGCCGCCGGGCGATCGCGCCGGCTCAGCATCGGCCCGGTTGCCGGCCGCGGTGCCGGAGGTCGTTGCTTTTCACCTCGCGACCGCGATGGGGCTTGCCCGCTCGGGTGAAGGCCGCCGGGCCGAGCAGTACCTGGCGCGTGAGGGCGTGCGCGAACTGCTGGCGGCGAACCAGGTGACCATCACCGGCGACCCCGCCGCCGGGCAGCCGGTGCTCAAGTGGATCGCGGACTGGCCCGCCTGCCCGACGTGCAAGAACCGCCGGGTGGTGACCCGCGCCAACGAGAGCGAGCTGTGCCCCTATTGCGACGGAAACCCAGGACCCAAGCTCTCAGACTCGGAGCTGCTGAAGCAATTCCGTGCAGAGTCGCTCCTCCTGCGCGGGGTGTACCGGTCGTGGTCAGCCCAGATCCTTGCCGACGACGGCGAACCGCTGCGTGACCCAAACCCCGCGGACCTTGCGGTTTCGTTCGCGGTCGATCCGCGTGGGACGCTCTGGCGCAAGGGGAGCTGGGTCGCTCAGTGACGGCGGACGCATCGCCGCGCGCTAAACTCTGCCCCATGCCAGACCCAACCCCAGCCGTTCCAGCCGCCCCCGCTTCAACTCCGGTCCTCTCCGCCCCTGCTCCTGCCCCCGCTCCGACTCCCGGTGGGCCGAAGCCGGTGATCGCGTTCGACGACTTTGCCAAGATTGACCTGCGCGTTGCGAAGATCGTCCAGGCAGAGCACCACCCCAAGGCGGACAAGCTTTTCAAGCTGCAACTCGACGATGGATCGGGAACGCCGCGCCAGATCTGCGCCGGCATCCGCGAAGCCTACAACCCCGAGGAGCTGGTCGGCCGGCTGATCATCATCGTTGCAAACCTCGCGCCGCGCATGCTCCGCGGCGAGGAGTCGCGCGGCATGCTGCTCGCCGCGAGCGAAACCCCCAAGGACGCCGCAGCGGCCGACCCGACGATCGTGCGCCGTGTCATCCTGCTCCGCCCCGACGCCGATATAGCGCCGGGATCGGTCGTCAGCTGAACCGACGGGCAGTCGTCTCAGGGCTTGGTGCCGGGCGCAGCGTCGCTTTCACGGCTTTCCCCGCGACGGCCACGCTCGATCATCTTCAGGAAATCCTCGGTTCGTTTGGCGATCAGGTCAGCGCGGTCGTTGTCCTTGGCGACGATCTCGGCTTCCTGCTTGCTTGCGCCCTCGCGGAGCCGCTTGAGCAGCAGCTTTGACAGCTGCTGGCGCGCGTCAAACTGCGAGGAGAGCGCCTCGACCAACTGGACGCGGAGAGCGGGCCCGGCCGATTCAAGGGTGCCCTGCTTCTTGGCGTCGGCTAGTTCTCGGCCCAGCCTCATGAGATCGAGCCCGGTGCTCAGCTCTGTCAGCCTCAGGCCCGCCTCTTCCGGGTCTCGTTCGCTTGTAGCTTCCAGCGCCCGCACCCTTGCGGCCACGGCTTCCTTGAAACGAGAGAGCGTCTCGTTGTTGCCTCCGGCGAGAGCAACCACCTTGCCGATCAGTTCCGGGTGCCTTTCCTCCAGCGCCTTGATCGCCGCAGCACGCTCCTCGGGGTTGAGCTTCGGGCCGCCGAACATTCCAAACTCGGTGCCACGCCCCATGCCGCCGCTGGGTTCTTTCCCCTGGCGCTGGGCACCGGGTGAGCCGGTCGCGTCCTCGCCGCCCGGTCCACCGCGGCCACCGGCGCCGGGCCTGCGGAACTCGCGGATGGCATCGAAAAACTCGCGGCTCACCGCTGCCGCATCGGCACCACCGTTGAGCTTCTGCAGCGCTTCCTCGAGCCGCTTCCCGCTTGCCCGGTGCTCCTCCAACCGCCGTTCGAGCAGTTCGCGCAGACCCTTCGCATCAAGGGCGGGCTGTCCGGCGGCGCGCGGGCGATCGTGATCTCCGCCACCAGGCTGGTCGCCCGGCTGGGCGTACGCGGCGGCGGCCACGCTGGCCGCAAGCAGCACCGAGGCGATAAGGCCGCGGGAAACCAAAGGCCGAGTGCTCATCAGAGGCTCTCCAGGTAGTTCATGTCGGGCACCCCGAAGTCATCGCTGCCGACGAGCGACTCGAGATTCGCCGTGTCCTGAAGCAGGCGCTGAATCTGCTCGGACGTGCCGCTCCTGCCGAAAACGTAATCAAAGACCTCGTCGGGGTTGAAACTCGGCTGGGTCGGCTTGGGGCCGTTGAAGCCGTTGAAAGCGGCCCACCCGCCGATCGCCACGGCGATCACCGCCGCGACGCGCATCGGCCACACGATCCGCCGGAGGCGCAGTTGCCCGACCAACCCGGTGCGGTTGGCAGCGGGCTGTTGAGTCAGGCGGAGTGTTGGGGCTGGATGCGCGATCACGCCCGTGGTAGCGGCGAGGATCCGCGACTGAAGGTCGGCCGGTGCGCACGCGCGCTCTGAGGCCCCAAGGTCGTCTAGGCGCGCGCCCAGCGCCTCAAGCTCGGGGGGCAGCGGCTGATTGTTGTTCTGGTCGTTCATGAGTTGTCCTCCATCACACTTGCCTCGACACCCGCCATCATCGTGCGCAGCTTCTTCAGTGCCCGGTGGTGCCGCGCCAGCAGCGTGCCAAGGGGCTCATCGAGCAGCTCGGCCATCGCGGCGAAGCTCAACCCCGCGTGGTGACGCAGCTCGACCACCTGCCGGTCGGCCTCGCCGAGCATCATCAAGGCGCGCCGAAGCTCCTCCATCGCCCGCTCCGAAGCCCGTGTGCCCTCACCGCGGCTCTCGACGGTGCCCGCACGCGCATCGAGCACTTCGTCGTCAGTCGCCGTGGCGCCCCGCTGCAGCGCCCGCACCTGGTCGCGGATGCGGTTGACCACAACCCGGAAAAGCCACGGCTCGAACTTCCCGCGTTCGGCGTACTGGCCTTGGCTCAGCTTGGTCGCAACGGTGACAAACACTGACTGGGTAACCTCCTCAGCGATCCCGTGGTCGCGGAGCCTGCTCCGCGCCAACGCAAACACGCGTCGCCAGTACAGTCCGACGATGCGCCGCCAAGCCTCCTGGTCTCCGGCGACCGCCCGTTCGAGCAACCCCGCAAGCTCCACACCCTCCACCACGCCATCGGGTTCAATCGAAGGATCCGGAGCAGCCGAGTTGTCCTTTCCAAGCGTCCGTCGTCCCATCGGCTGACTCTATTGGCTGAACGTCCAACCTCGGAGGATATTGCTTCTTTGGTGGTCCTGTCAGGACTTTGTCTGGATATTTCAGCGCTATCCTGAAAGGTAATGGAGCAGATCGCTTACACGGTTACGGCTTCCTTCGACCGGCCCGAGACGGTTCGTGCGTACATCGATTGGTTATCGGCGGGGCATGTCCGGTCCGTTTGCGAAGCAGGAGCGGCATCGGCAATCGTTGTCGCTATTGACCCTGCCCCCGGCGAACCACCGAC
>JAUXUZ010000076.1 GCA_030680655.1 Phycisphaerales bacterium | reverse complement strand
GTCGTAGAACTCCTTCGGCTTCAGGCGCGGGAGCATCGACATCTGGGCGCGGCTCTCGATCTGGAAGACGCCGACGGTGTCGGCCTTCTGGATCATGGCGTAGGTCGGGGGGTCCTCGGCCGGGATGGTGGCGAGGTTGTAGGGCGGCTCGCCGGGGCGCTGGGCGTTGACGAGGTTGATCGCCTTGCGGATGGCGGTGAGCATGCCCAGGCCGAGGATGTCGACCTTCATCATCCCCATGGCGTCGATGTCGTCCTTGTCCCACTCGATCACGGTGCGCCCGGGCATGGCCGCGTTCTCGACGGGCACCAGCTCACAGAGCGGTTCTTGTGTAATGACAAAGCCGCCGACGTGCTGGGAGAGGTGACGCGGGAAGCTGAGGATCTCGGTGCTGAGCCGGACGAGCCACTGGAGGGTCCGGTCGTGCGGGTTGAGGCCCATGTCGGTGAGGGCCCGGTGGTTGAGGCACGCGCCGTCTCTGTCCCACCACTCGGTGTTCCGGGCCAGGCGGTCGACGGTGTCGAGCGAGAGGCCCAGCGCCTTGCCGACGTCGCGCACGGCGCTGCGCCGGCGGTAAGTGATGACCTCGGCGGTGAGGGCGGCCCGCTCGCGCCCGTACTTGCGGTAGATGTACTGGATGACCTCCTCGCGGCGCTCGTGCTCGAAGTCGATGTCGATATCGGGCGGCTCGTTGCGCTCCTTGCTGATAAACCGCTCAAAGAGAAGCGTGATGCGCGTAGGGTCAACCGAGGTGACCCCCAGGCAGAAGCAGACGGCCGAGTTGGCGGCAGCGCCCCGCCCCTGGCAGAGGATGGGGAGCCACGGGCTCGCGCCGCTGCCGGCCCCGCTGCTGGCCAGGGCGGGCGCGGCGTCACCCTCACCGGTGCGGGCGTAGTTCACCAGGTCGTGCACGGTCAGGAAGTAGGGCGCGTAGCTCATCTCGTCGATGAGCCGCAGTTCGTGCTCGATCCGGGCGCGGACCTCCTCGCACACACCGGCGGGGTAGCGCCAGGCGGCCCCTTTCCACGTCAAGGTGCGCAGGTGGTCGATGGGCTTCACACCGGTGGGGACGACCTCGTCGGGGTACTGGTAGACGATCTGGTCGAGCGAGAAACCGGCGGTGCGCTCGACGATAGAGAGGGATCGCTCGATCGCGCACGGGGAGGCGGCGAAGAGGCGGCGCATCTCACCCGGCGACTTGAGGTGGCGCTCAGCGTTGGCGTGCAGGTGGAGGCCCGCCTCGCCGAGCGTGCAGCCGCGCCGGATGCAGGTGAGCACATCCTGCAGCGGGCGGCGCTCGGGCGTGTGCGCGTGAGCATCGTTGATCGCGGCGAGGGGCACGGCGTGCGCGGCCGACAGTTCCGCCAGTTGCTCATCACGTTGAGCATCTGCGGGGCCGTAGAGCCGGGCGGCGGCGAGGGAGAGGCGGTCGTTGTCAAAGAGGGTTCGCAGGCGCTCCAGCGATGGGCCAAGGTGCGGGTCGATCTCCTGCCCCGGCACGGCGATGGCGAGCAGGCCCTGCCCGTGCGCGGCGAGATCGTCGAGGGTCAGGTGGCACTCACCCTTGGGCGCACGGCGCTTGCCGGTGGTGAGCAGGCGGCAGAGCCGGCCGTAGGCGGCCTTATCGGTGGGGTAGAGCAGCAGCGAGCAGCCGGGCAGGTCCTGCAACAGCACGCGCGAGCCGAGCACGAAACGGATGCCCGCCTCCTTCGCCTTCACGTGGGCGCGGACGACCCCAGCGAGGGTGTGAGTGTCGGTGAGAGCGATGGCGCGGTACCCCTGCGCCCGCGCGGCGAGGACGAACTCTTCGGGAAAGCTCGCGCCGGTGAGGAAGGTGTAGTTGCTGGTGACGGCAAGTTCCGCCCACGCGGGCTCGGCCGCGCAGGGTGGCTCGACGGGTGCTGGCAGGGAAGCGGGGACGGGAAGGAGGGCGTCCTTGAACGGGTGGGGCTTCAGCTTGGGGAACTCGTTTGGGGGCATGACTTATCCCCACACCCCGTGCACGAACCAGCGCGGGGTGTCAACCTGTCGGCAGACCCACAGCCACAGGCCCGACTCAAGCTGCACGGCGAAGTAGTCGCGGTCAGGCGGCGGCAGCAGGCCGGGTGCATCAGGGTCACCGCGCCAGCGCCACCACTCGGCGCCGATGCGCTCGGGCCCGGTGCAGGCAGTCACCCGCTGGCGCGTGCGACCACTACCACCTCCCCCCTCCCCCCCGCGCCAGCCGATCTCCAGCACGGGCCCGTCGGGGGTGAGGGCGATCACATCGGCCGGCTCGGGCGGGTGGAGCAGGATGGTGGGCCGCTCGCCAG
>JAUXUZ010000075.1 GCA_030680655.1 Phycisphaerales bacterium | reverse complement strand
ACGAGGTGGTCGATCTGCGCTGCATCACCCGGCAGCGACTCTATCGGGAACCGAAGCCCGTGAAAGAGCAGTACATCGGGCACGGGCTCAAAGGCCCGGTTCAGGAAGTGCGCGAGGTCTTTCTCGGCCTCCCAGCCGGCGTGGAGGCGGGGGTCGTTTGGTTCCGGAGCGGTGAAGGCTTTGACAATCATGTGCGACGGAAGGATAAGTCGTTTGCAACGAGTCCGGCTGTACTTAAAGCGGGCGGCAGGGCACTCCCCGCTATCGCATCTCATCTGACTCCTGACCCGGTTCCTCACGCGCGGGCCTCTGTGCGCAGCCCTTTATCCTCTCAATCCACAATAAACAGCCGCGCCCCAACCTCCGTCGAAGACCGGTGCGCCTCGCCACCATCCGCCACGTGGAAGCTCATCCCCGGCCGCAGCGTGAACCGGCGGCCATCTTTCAGCTCCGTCTGCAGCTCACCCGCGATGCAGAGCACGATGTGCCCCTTCTGGCACCAGTGGTCGCTCACATACCCCGGCGAGTACTCCACCATCCGCACCCGCACACCGCCAACCTCCAGGGTGCGCCAGATCGCCGAACCTGTGCCCCCTCCTTCCGCGCTCGCCGTGTGCTCAACCGCCTCGACATCCTTCCAGTCGATCGCCCCAAACGGGAACCCTGAGATGTCCACTACTGCCTCCTTCCAGGCACTCACTACACGCCATCCTATCGCCCCGCCGCCCGTCCCCCAACTTCTCCCGCTCCCCAGCGGGGGACCGTGCGTTCGGGAGCAACGCGCACGAACGCCGGAAGCCACCCAGCCGCGCAGCGTCAATCCCGCGGCCCCAGCGACGGATGAGGGTGCATCGAAGCCCTTCTCCCGGCTACGCAGGGAGAAGGTGTCGCGGCCTCCGCGACGGATGAGGGTGCCCTCCACTTCTCCCGCTCCCCAGCGGGAGAAGGTGTCGCGCCCAGCGACGGATGAGGGTGCCTTTCGTCTACCCACCTCCGCCCCAGCCTCCAGAAACCCCCCTCAACCCTCCTGTCCCGCTTCACGTTCGCCTCCCCCTCCCCTCCCCTCAACAGGCGGTTTTTGTACGGTACCGCCAAAATACCTTGCACAACCCAAACATCTGTGGTAAACTTCGCCCGTAGCCGCGGGGGCGGGGACGCATGGGCACGTGCCCGGCTGTCGCCACCCTCATGTCGAATCAGGGGGTCCGCACATGCCATCAATCCAAGCGACGTTCAACGACGAGGTCCTCGAAGCCCAGCGTGAGGCCCTGACTGCACTCCGCGAACTGCTGGCCGAGGAGACCGACCCGGCCGAGCGCCGCCGCCTCGCCACCGTCATCTTCCGTGTCCGCACCTTCCACGAGCCCGAGGAGTTCGAGGATGCTGCGCCCCCCGCGCCCCCCGCGCCAACCACGCCACCCGCCGCGCAGCGCAAGCCACAGTTCATCCCCTCAGGAACGCAACCGCACCCCCCGCACCCCCCTCAGCCCGGCCCGCGGCCAAGCTGGTCAACCACTCCGCCTGCTACTTCCGCCGCCGCGCCACCCGCGCTGCGCCCGGCACCGACGAGTTTCCCCGTCTCGCTCCACCTCAGCGCAGGCACGCCGCAGCCAGCCGGCGCTGGCCCAGTCACCGGGCCAGTCACCGGCCCAGTCACCGGCGCGCCACAGCATCCGCCCACAGGCCAAACCAACGCCCCGCCCCGCCAGGCAGAACCCGCACCCGCAACCCCACCCCCGCGCAACCAATAGCGCCAGCACCCATCGCGCGCCCGCGATCGCAAACCCGAGCAGCGCTGCCGCGCAGAAACCTCAAGCCCCAACCAGCTTCGCGCACTTGGCGTTCACATACCACGCGTGGTGCTCAAGGTGCCACGTCGTCAGCTCGATCATCCGCCGCACCGAGGTGGCCCCGCGCTCAGGGTGCATCCCGCTGCGCTGCCACTGCGGCTCAGTCAGCGTCTGCAACCACCCAGCCATCCACAGCCGCTGGCTGTGCACCACGGCGACAAACGCGCCGGCCGGGTGCTTCGCTCCAGTCTCCGGTGCGCCGTAGACATGCGCATCGATAAACGCGTTCTCGTCCCACAGTGAGTAGACGGGGCGATCTTCACCCACCGCGCGCCGGGCGCGGTGGTTCCACACCATCTCCGCATCGGCCAGGTGACCAAGCAGCACGCGGCACGGCCAGCGGCCCACGCCCGCATCGGGCCTGAAGGCGGTGTCGAGCTGCGCATCAGTCAACGAGAGCACGCGCGGGTCAAAGTTCTCAACGCCCGTCTTGAACCGCAGCACCAGCTCAGAGTGGGGGAGGTTGTTCAGCGAGGCAAGCTCGGGCTTCGGTCGCGTGTGGTCGATCATGATTCAGCATATTCACCACAGCGGAATGCAGGAAACTCAAAGGCGAGAAGAAGGGCTCGAAGGTCTCAAAGTTGAAACACCCAGCGGCATGTTCTTCGAGTCCTTCGAACCCGCGCTTTGGCTCTCTGTGCTTCGGGCATGTGCCTTCCTCTGTGTTCTCTGTGACTCTGTGGTAAACCTCTCCTGCGTACCATCGCCCCCTATGGCCCCCCCCTCGCAAGCATCCCCCTTCCTCAAGAACCCGCCCGTCATCCACCTCTGGTCGCAGACGCTGATCCCCACCATGCGCGAGGCACCCGCCGAGGCCGAGACGCCCAGCCACGTGCTGCTGCTGCGCGCGGGGTACGTCCGCAAGCTCGGCGCGGGCATCTACGACTACCTCCCCCTCGCCCAGCGCGTGCTCACCAAGATCGCCACCATCGTCCGCCAGGAGATGGATGCCGCCGGCAGCCGCGAGGTGCTCCTCCCCGCCATGCTCCCGATCGAGCTCTACAAAGACACCAGGCGCGACGTCGACTACGGCGACCTGCTCTTCAAGGTGAGCGACCGCAAGGGCGCCGTCTGCGCCCTGGGCCCCACCCACGAAGAGCCCATCACCGAGGCTGTCAAGGGGAGCGTCACCAGCTACAAGCAGCTGCCGCTGAGCCTCTACCAGATCCAGACCAAGTTCCGCGACGAAGCGCGCCCCCGCGCGGGCCTGCTCCGCTGCCGCGAGTTCATCATGAAAGACGCCTACACGTTCCACACGAGCGTGGAAGGAGTGGGGGGGCTCAACGAGGCCTACGACCGCATGTACGCCGCGTACGTCAACGTCTTCACGCGCTGCGGGCTTGACTTCACCGTCGTCGAGGCCGAGAGTGGGCCGATCGGCGGCAGCGCCAGCCACGAGTTCATGGTCAACGCCGAGAGCGGCGAGGACACCATCCTCAAGTGCCCAGTCAGCGGCTACGCCGCCAACGTCGAGAAGTGCGAGATCGGCGAACGCCCCCGCGGCACGCTCCAGGAGGCGCCCAGCGGCGAGCTGACCGAGGTCCACACGCCCAACCTCCCCGGCATCGACGAGGTCGGCAAGTTCATGAAGGTCAAGCCCGACCGCATGCTCAAGAGCATCGTCTTCCGCATCGTCGAGCACGGCGAAGGCTCGGCGGGCATGACCTGGGTCGTCGCGGTCGTCCGCGGTGACCACGACGTGAACGAGGGCAAGGTCAAGACCGCCGCGGGCGCCAAGAAGATTGAGCTGGCGCCCGAGAAGGAGGCCCGCAGCGCGGGCTTTGCGATCGGTTACGTCTCGCCCAAGACGGTCAACTCCGTGCCCGGGACGATGCTGCTGATCGACCCGGATGTGAGCGGTGGGGGCTTCTGGGCCAGCGGCAGCGACAAGGCCGACCACCACGTCAAACACTTCAACTGGCGCCGCGAAGTCGGTGCGAAACTCGACGACCCGAGATATGTAAAACTCGCCGACGTGCGAAACGCCCTCGCCGGCGACCCGTCGCCACGCGCCAAGGACGCCAAGCTCGTCACCGGCCGCGGCATCGAGGTCGGGCACATCTTCAAGCTCGGCACCAAGTACTCCGAGGCCATGGGCCTCACCGTGCTCGACGAGACCCAGCAGCGCCGCACGGTCATCATGGGGTGCTACGGCATCGGCGTCTCACGCGCGATGGCCAGCAGCATCGAGCAGAACCACGACGCCGACGGCATCGTCTGGCCCGCGCCGATCGCGCCGTACCACGTCATCATCACCACGCTCAAGGCCGAGCACATGACCGTCGCCGAGAAACTCGGCGCCGAATTGGCCGCGGCCGGTTGCGAGGTGCTCATCGATGACCGCGACGAGCGTCCGGGCGTGAAGTTCAAGGATGCTGACCTGATCGGTGTGCCCGTCCGCATCGTGATCGGCGACAAGGCCCTGGCCGAGAACGCCGTCGAGTTCAAGCCCCGCAAGAGCAAGGACAAGCCCGTGAACGTGCCGATGGGCGAGGTTGTCGCCAAGGCGCTCGAGGCGCTGGGCGCGTGACCCAGCCGGTGCAGGAGGTCCCCGTGCGCGGAACCGCCAGCGATGACCGCATCTTGACTGTCACCACCACCGAGCAACTCGCGGCGGCAAAGTCGCTCTTTGCCGAGTACGCCAAGGTCATCGACACCGTCGCCGGGTGCTCGCTCCAGTATCAGGGCTTCGGCA
>JAUXUZ010000053.1 GCA_030680655.1 Phycisphaerales bacterium | reverse complement strand
GATGGTGGTGTTTGACTTTGACGGGCCGGGAGGGCGGCCACAGTCGCTGGTGGTTGCAGGCCAGTTCTCGGGCGCGGGCGGGGTGACGGTTTCAAACTTCGCGGTGCTTGATGCCGCGTGGTGCGGGCCGGCGGATGTGGGCCGCCAGGGCGGGGTTCGCGGCGCGGATGGCCAACTGGACAACAACGACTTCGTCGTCTTCCTCGATCTCTTCTTCGGGGGGGACGTTCTCGCCGATCTGGGTGTGCAGGGGGGCGTTCCGGGGCGCGACGGGACGTTCGATAACAACGACGTGGTCGTGTTCATCGACCGCTTCTTTGCCGGGTGCGGGTGACGGTTCGAGCGGGTGCCTGGATAATGACCGCTTTCAGCAGTTAAGCGCGGCGTGCGGGTGGCTGGGGCGAGAATCTAGGCAGGATTGGCGTGGCGCCTGGCCACGGAGTAGGGGATTTACTGAGCGAATGACCGTGAAGGATGCACGCATGTAGTGCGGTTCCGAAAATTTCACCATTTTGCGAATCGGGCCCAGAAAAGGTTGCTGAATGGCGAAAAACAGGGTCTATTCAGTGTCTGTGAGCGCCACATGAGCGCCTGCTTAACTAATGGTGCGTGAAACGCGGCCGCGCGGCCGGGTGATCGTTCTGGAAATCAAAGGGAGATTCGCATGAACTCGAAGATCTTTGCTCTGGCTCTGGCTGCGGCGGCGGGCTCAACGGCCGCGTTTGCCGCTCCGCAGGAGACTCTGGACTACGTTGCGGCCAACGGCGGTTCGCCGCTGGTCGGCTCGTTCGCGCTCAATACTGCCGGCAACTCGGTTGTGACCGTCCCGGCCACCGGCGCCTACACGGTTCGCTCGATCCGCCTGCAGGGCAACATCGGCACGATCCTCGCGGCCAGCTACGGCACGGAGACGCGTATCCAGGTCACCACGCCCAGCGGCGCTCAGGTGGTCTTTGGCCCGTTCCTCAATCACGGCAGCGGCTCGTCGGCGTTTGCCCCGGTTCCCTTTGATCGCTCGCAGAACATCGCCGCGACGGGCGCGGCCGGCAACTGGACCGTTCAGACGTACGAGACGTTCAACGACACGGGCGACGACGCCCTCTACGACCAGCTGACGGTGACGCTCGACGACGCTGCGCACAAGCCCGCCTCGTTCACGGCGCTCGGTGACCTTGCCTCATCGACCAGCTCGGTTTCGCAGCCCGTGACGCTCACCGCGCCGGGCAACATCCAGTGGTTCCAGGTCACGCTCCCCGCGGTCGCGGCCGCCGGCTCGGGCTACGTGGACATGTGGGTCACGCCGGTGAACAACCCGACGACCACGACGGACCTGACGACCTGCGATATGGCCGTCTACTCCGACGCGACCAACGCGCTTGTCACCGTTGACACCCTCGACGGCCCCGGCAGCGAGCCGCAGGTTTCGTACGGCTCGACGGTTTCGCGCGGGACGACGACGTTCGGCGCGCTGGCGGCGGGCGTTGCACGCGACGGCCGCGACGGCTCGCTCGCGGGCGGCGTGTACTGGGTCGCGGTTTCGCACGCGGCGATCATCGCCCCGGCGCTGGGGTACAACGTGAGCGCGACGACGGGCGCAACGACGCAGAGCACCGGCATCCTTGAGATCCGGACGAACCCGAACACGGCACCGACGCCCCCGTCGGTTTCCGGCGGGGCTTCGAGCCCGGCCAACGGCCCCGCGGGCGGCAGCCGCCTGCTCACTTGCGTGGTGGCGATTGGTGCGAACCCTTCCGCCCCGATCTCGACCGTGGAGGCCGACCTGACCAGCGTCGGCGGCCCCGCGGTTGCCTCGTTCAACGACAGCGGCCTCAACGGCGACGCGACCGCCAGCGATGGGATCTACTCCTACGCCCTGGCGAGCGCGACCGGCACACCGGGCAACGTCACCGTGACGGCGACCGACGCGCTGGCCCGCACCGGCAGCGGCACGATCGCGGTGAACTTCTTCAACGCGATCGCGCTGGGTGACTACTCCAGCGGCTCGCACACCACGAACGTGATCGCCGACAACGTGACCGGCAACGGCGCTATCGTCTGGTACTCGGTGTCGCTGCCCGCTGTCAGCGGCGCCGGCGCCGGGTTTGTGGACATCTGGACGGAGCCGACGGCCGACCCGATCCCCGTGACCGATATGACCGACACCGAGATCGGCCTCTACGACGCCTCGGGCGCGTTGATCGCCGGCGACGACGACTCGGGCGCTGGCCTGTGGTCGGAGCTGACGTTCGGCTCGACGACGTCGCGTGGCACGCCGACGTTCCCCGGCCAGACCGCCGGCGACGCGTTCGACGGCTTTAACGGCTCGCTGGCGGGCGGGGTGTACTACCTCGCCGTTGGCCGCTTCAACGTGACCTACGGCCTGACGGGCTTCGGCGCGACGAGCACCTACGTGGGCGCGCAGAGCCAGACCCGCGTGCACTTCAACACGCTTGACAACACGGCCCCGACGAACCCGGCGCTGTCTGCCGCAGCGGCTTCGCCGACCTCCGGCACGAGCGGGACGCCCGTCTCGATCACCGTGGCGGTCACCCCGGGCGGGAACCCGCCCAGTTCCAGCCTCTCGGTGACGGCGGACCTCTCGTCGATGGGCGGCTCGGCGGCGGCCGGGATGAACGACGTCGGCCTCAACGGCGACGCAACGGCTGGCGACGGGATCTACACCGTTGTCGGCACGATCCCCGCTGGCGCGACTGACTTCTCCACGTACTCCGTGGCGATCAACGCGTCCGACGCCGAGCTCCGGAACGCGATTCCGGTGTCGGTATCGGTCGGCGGCCAGGCGACGGCGCTCGACGAGGCCACGCTCTCCGGCGGCGACGCCGGTGACTCGCTGGCAACGGCCGGCGCGTTCAGCGGCAGCGGCGCACTCAATGCGATCATCGGCTCAACCGATGCCGCGACGGACGTTGTTGACGTGTACAAGATCCAGATCTGCGACTTCGCCAACTTCGTCGCCAGCACCGCGCTGTCGACGGGCAACCCTGACACGCAGCTCTTCCTGTTCGACAGCGCCGGCAACGGCGTTGAGACCAACGACGACGCCGTCGGCGTTGGCACGTCGCGTATCGACAGCACCTTCGTGACCGCCAACGGCACCTACTACCTCGGCGTCAGCCGCTACAACGTCGATCCGGTCGACGGAGCTGCAGCGCTCATCTTCCCCAACACGTTCACGGGCGTCAACCCTGCCAACGGTGGTGTCGGCGCGCTGGCCGGTTGGGTGAACACTCCCTTCAGCTCCGGTGCCTACCGCGTTTCGCTCGCCGGCACCTGCCTCCCCGCTCCCGCTCAGTGCTCGCCGGCTGACGTGGGCATCCAGGGCGGCGGGCCCGGCCAGGACAACCTGCTCAACAACAACGACTTCATCGCCTTCATCGACCTCTTCTTCTCCAGTGATCCTTCGGCCGACCTGGGCAGCCAGGGTGGCGTGCAGGGCGCTGACGGCCAGTGGAACAACAACGACTTCATCGTCTTCATCGACTACTTCTTCAACGACGGGCCCCTCTGCCAGGGCTGATCGAGCCCACGTCGTCTGAGATCGAGTAACCCCAAGCCCCCGGCTCGCTGAGCCGGGGGCTTTTCGTTTGGGCGCGCGGGGGCTGGGAAGAGTGCGGGTGGGTCGTTCCGCTGCGTGGCGGGTCAGGCGTCTATGCCACGGAGGCGCAGGTGGAGGCGCATCTGCGAGGCGGTGTCGCCGGTGTGATCGATCTGGACGGCGTCCCAGCCCGCGCCCGCGGCGCCGGCGGTGTTGTCGGCGAGGTCGTCGAAGAAGAGGATGTCGTGTGGCGCGAAGCCGCAGCGCTGCGAGAAGGCGTCGTAGATCGCCGGGTCGGGCTTGGCGAGGCTCAGCAGGTGGGAGGCGTGGAGGTGGTGGACGCGGAGGATGGTGGGGTAGGCGGCGGGGGCGCTGGGGGTGCCGGGGTCGGTCAGGAGGCGCCAGTGGTGCGGGTTGGTGTTGGAGAGCACACCGGTGGCGATGCCGCGGGTGTGGAGGTCATCGACCAGGGCGGCGACGCCGGGGTACTCGCCGATGGTCCAGTGGTGGTGGACGGCGCGGACCTGGTCTGGCGTGTAAAGCCCTTGCGTGGTGGCGGCGATCTGGGTGTAGAAGTCGTCGTCGGTGGTGAGGCCGACTTCGTGCTGCTTGACGATCGCCCGGCGCTGGGCGATGTTCTCCGGCGTGGCGGCGAGTTCATGGAAAGGAACGCCGCTGCGGGCGCAGGCTTCTTTCCATGACCTGCAGATGCGGACGACCACGCCGCCGAGGTCGAAGACGACGATGCGGGGGGAGGGCATTGGAGGAGGGTAGAGGGAAGGCGATGGGTCGTATGGGACCCATCGGACCTATGGCTCGGAGGCTTGGGATCCTGGGGGGGTCTTCATGACTTCATCCATGACAACGGTTGCGAACGCCCCCGGTGGCAGTTCTAAGTCGCACTGGATGTAGTGCCCGTGCTCGTCGCCGCCGGCCTGGACCGACGGGTAGCTGATGGGCACGCGGAGGGGGCGGCGGTGGCCCTGGTGCTCCTGGCCGAACCGCGGGACGGCGGCGGCGAGGTCGGCGGGAGTGACGCCGAAGGAGGCGAGGGCTTCGCCCTCCATCGCGGCGACGGCGCCGGTGGTGGGGAACATGTCGGGCCCCCAGAGCGGGCCGCTGGGCGAGATGGTGATGGCGGCGAGGCGCTCGGCGGTGTCTGGCTTGGCGAGCTCTTCGGGGGTGATGAGGAAGAGGGCGCCGTTTTCGTGCTTGAAGGCGAGGTCGCCGACGAGGAGCTTGTCGAAGGTGCCCTCGCGCAGACGGGTGTCGAGCACGCGGTTGAAGACGGCGGACTGGAACGAGGTGAGGAAGAACGAGCGGGCGAGGCCGTGGAGGGCGTCGATCGCCTGGCGCGGCGTGGCCCCCTTGGCGAGCATGGCGAGCGCACGCCGCTCGGTGATCGCACCCTTGCCGGCTGTGACGGCGGCGTCGGTGTACTTCTTCTCCACGTAGAGCCGGCGCGAGCGGCGGTTGTCTTCGGAGAGATCGGGGACGCCCGCCGGGAGGGGGCCCAGGAGGATGTCGAGGGCGTGCTGGTCGTCACCGAGGAGGATGGCGCGGCCGACCAGGTGGTTGTTGGCGAGGATGCCGAAGCGCTGCTCGCCGGCGCGGTTGGGGACGCCGCTGGCGGCGAGGGCCTCGAGCGTGCGTTTGGCGTCGAAGACGGCCCGCAGCGTCGTTTCGCGGACCTTGATGGAGAAGCGGTTGGCCTTGAGGTGCCCTCGGCGGAGTTTGTTGGCGTGCAGGTCGCTCCAGAGGACCTGGATGCGCGGGTCGCGCAGGCTTGGGAAGTCCTCGGGCTTCTTGCCGGGGGTGTGGATGGAAACGACCTGGCGTGTAACGGCATGCCGGTCTTTGAGGCCCGCGTAGCCGACGGCGAACTCGCGGACACCGAAGTGTCGCGCGAGCACGGAGACGAGTTGGCTTGTGGAGAGGCCGACCTTCTGGACGAAGAGGTAGATGTGCTCGCCCTCGCCCGAAGGGTCGTAGGCGGGGACCTCCTCGACGATGAAGTCCTCGGGGCGCTGCTTGATCACGCCGCCGGTGCCGGGGATGGCGGCGGTGAGGTAGGCCTCGGGGCGCGTGTGGGGCGAGCTGTCGAGCTCCGGTGGCATCGGCAAGGGTAGAGGGAGCGAAGAAGGAACGCGGAGACGCGGAGGAGCGCGGAGAAGACGGTGAAGGGCAGCAGACGATTCGCTGTCATCGCAGGAAAGGGCAGGAATGAGGGTTGAACGGGTGCCCGTCGACTGCCTCCGCTGAGGTCGGTGTCAGTCCGCGAGTGACTTTCCTTCCTCCGCGCCTCTCCGCGCTCCTGCCTTGTGATCCCTGCCCTACTTGTCCTCGTCGTCGTTCTTCTGGGCGGCGTCGAGGACGTGCTCGGCGACGTAGATGGGGACGTTGCCGGCGATGCCCAGGGCGATGGCGTCGGAGGGGCGGCTGTCGATGTGGACGACCTTGCCGCCCGAGCCCGCGGTCTTGACGTTGAGCTGGGCGAAGAAGGTGGACTCGGAGAGGTCGTTGATGGTGATCGACTCGAGCGTGCCGCCGAGAGCGGTGATGACGTTGGCGAGCAGGTCGTGGGTCTGCGGGCGCTTGATCACGATTCCCTTGAGCCGCCGCTCGATCGCCTGAGCTTCGGGGAGACCGATGACGATGGGGAACGATCGTCCGTGCTCGACCTGCGACACGGTGCCCGCTTTGGTGCCGTCGGGGTCGAGGTCCGCGGTGTTGGCGTCGGTGGCGGCCTCGGCCACCTCGCGGAGCTCGATGACCTGAAAGTCTTTGAGCTCCTGGATCAGGATGCGGGAGAGTTCCATCCGGACGGCCATGGGGTGAGCGTAGACGGGGAAGAGCCGGCTGGGGAAGGGCGGGGGAGGCGGGTCGGGCCGGGCTTGGCACCAGGGGTCGGCTGCCTTCACCTACTCTCTGGTCAGACAGAGATGATCCACGTTGAACGGACGATCCTGGTGTTCCTGGCTGTGTGGGGCGTGGTGTGCGCCGTCTATTGGACGACTGGGATTGTGCGGTTCATCCGCACTCGGCTCACTTCGCCGATGGCGACCGCCGCCGAACGGATGCCCGACCCGCCAGATGACGCCTGGCCGACGGTGTGCGTCGTGGTGCCGGCTCACAACGAAGAGGCGTCGATCGGCTCACTGCTGGAGACGCTGCTGCGGCAGGACTACCCGCCCGACCGTCTGAGGGTCGTCTTCAGCCTCGACCGCTGCACGGACGCGACCGAGCGGGTCATCCGCGGGCGCACCGGCGAAGATGCTCGGATTGCCGTGCACACCGTTGACCGTTGCCCCGACGGCTGGGCCGGCAAGGTGCACGCGCTGTGGCACGCGGTGATGAACCGCAACGAGGCGTTCAACGCGGACCTGCTGCTGTTTATCGACGCCGACACGCTGCTGCACCCCTCGTGCGTGCGCTGGACGGTGAAGCTGCGCCAGCAGAGGGGCTGCGGGCTCTTGAGCCTTTACAGCACGCTGGCCAAGCGGTACTGGTTTGAGCACCTGGTGCAGCCGGCGACGGCCGGCGAGCTGCTGCGCCAGTACCCGCTGCTGCGCTCAAGCGAGGGACCGACGACGCGCAGCATGGCCAACGGCCAGTACATGCTCTTTACGCGCGAGACCTACTTTCATGTCGGCACGCACGCGTGCGTGAAGGACGAGGTGCTCGAGGACACGGCGATGGCCCAGATCGTCAAGGCCCTCGGGCACAGGTGCGAGGTCTTCTTCGCCGACGGTGCGCTGGTGTGCCGCATGTACGACACCTGGAGCGCGTTCGTGAGCGGCTGGAAGCGTCTCTACATCGAGCTGGCCAATCGAAGGCCGCAGCGCATGCTCCTGCACGCGCGCGCGGCGGTGCTCACCGGATCGGTGATGCCGGTGCTGAGCGCGGCGGCGCTGGCGGCGGGCCTGCTGGTGGAGTGGCACGGTGGTCTTTGGTGGTACGCGCTGGCGGCGATCGTGGGCGGCCTGGCGGGTCTTGCGGGCTACTACGGGTGCCTTGTGCTTGGGGTTGTATGGGGCGGCGCATCGCTGGTGGGGGCGGCGCTGTACCCGGTGGGGTCGGCCGTCACGGCGTGGATCCTGCTCTGCGCGCGTGCGGACTTGCTCTCGGGCGTGCCGGTGCGCTGGGGGGGCAAGGAGTACACGCGCACACCGCGCCTCTTCGGCGATGGCGTGCCGATCCGGGCCCGATCGGTGGCGTACGAGGTCCCGCCGCGCAGACAAGGCGCGGCGGACGTTGCCGTGGTGGTACGGTCGCTGGACGGTGTGAAGTGCACGCCGGCGTGAACCAACGCACGCCGGTCCCGTAGGATTGGCCGATGTCGGAGGCTCGCGTGAAAACCTGGCCGCTGGCCGTCGCGGGGAGCATGATGCTGCACGCGACGGTGATGACGAGCGTCTACCTGCTGCCAGCGGGCGGGGCCGCGGCGATGGCGCCCGGTGCGGACCTCGCATCGGGCCTGATGGGCGACACGGCACCTCTCTACCTGATCCCGGATTCGCTGCCGGCGGATGTGGCCGCCCGGCTTGCGGCCGAGCCGGTCCCGGCGCCCGCAGAAGTCGTCATCGAGCAACCGCCGATGCCCCCACCGGCGGTCGCGGTGCAGCCGCCGCCAAAGCCGCTTGAGCCGATCCCGGTGCCGCTTGGAGTGATCGACGGGCCGAAGATCGACACGACCTCCTGGATGAAGAGCACGGCGACTGGTGAGAACGGCGGCATCGAATCGCTGGTCGATCAGCCGCAGATGGACATCAAGGCGCGGCCTGCACCGCAGGGCGACCCGGGCCAGGGTGGCAACGACGGCAAGAACGGTGCGAAGGCTGCGCCAGCGGTTGCCCGGCCGGTGGTTGCCGCACCGATGGATGGCCCGATCGGGCCACCGGCGCCCGCGATGGTGGAGGTGCGACCGGAGCCGGCCATCGCCGGGTCGCAGGGTGAAGAGCGTCAAAGGCGCGACGAGCCGGAAGGGCCGTCGCACAAAGAGATCAAGGCGGGCAACGCGGGCGGCGAGACGCCGCGGCTGGTGCAGGCAGCCTCCGAGCCCGCGGCGCACCCTGCTCCCTCGGTGGCGAAGCCGGCGGTTGAGGGTTTGAAGGGCTCTACGCCCGGTTCATCGGCCGACGCGCCGGCGCCCGAGGCCGACAACCCCGGTGCCTCTGGCGCTTCCGGTACGCCAATGGCAGATAAGACCGTGGCGGCCGACCGTGATGCCGACGCGGCGAGCGTGAAGCGGGCGGCGGTGTTCCGCAACGGCAAGGTCGAGGCGGGCGAGGGGCTGGACATCCGCACGGTGCGCCCGGAGTTCAGCCTCGCGACGCGGGCGCTGCGCCAGCCGCGGAGCCCGACGCTGGAGATCGTGTTCGGCAGGGATGGGCGTGCGCGGTCGGTGCGGGTGCTCAAGTCGTCGGGGTTCCCCTACGAGGTGGACGAACCGGTGAAGACCGCGCTGTACAACTGGCGGGCGAAGGGTCGGCTGCTGGACGACCTGCCGCTACGTCCAGACGCGGTCGTCTTGCTTGAGATCACCGTCATCTTGCAGTGAAATGGAGCGGGCAGGGCCGAGAGCCGATAAGGAAGCGATGAACAAAGCGGGCGTGATGCTGGTGCTTGCGGGTGCGTTGTGCGCGATGGGCTTTGCGCAGCCTGGCGATGGCGGGGGGGGCGGGGGGGGCTCGGCGGTGGGCGGGCGCGGGCTGACGAT
>JAUXUZ010000010.1 GCA_030680655.1 Phycisphaerales bacterium | reverse complement strand
GGTAAGAGCCGTGCCGTTGCGGTACCACTGAAAGGTGACGCTGGAAGGGTTGGCGCTGACGAGCGAGTTAAAGAACGTGTCGGCGCCGTGGCACACGGTGGTGTTGACCGGCACGGCCGCGTACGCCGGCGCCCACTGCGCCGGCATGGCGACCTGGTAGAGGCCGGCCGCATCGGCGGCGGCGATGAACCGTGCGGAGCCGCTGCCTCCGCCTGGAGCGCTGGCGCCGCCCGGGGCGACGTTGCCGTGTGCCTGCTCAAGTGTGACGGTGGCGACGGGGGCGGTGATGTTCTCGGTGGCGAAGAAGCTGCCGAGGGCGTAGAGCGTGGCGGTATTGTTCTGGGCAGGGAAGGTGTACGGGTAGTTGTCGAGTCCGGGGCGCGTGGCGACGACAAAGTTGCCCGCCGGTGTGGAGAGGTAGGTGAGCGAGTCGAGGTAGCCCTGCGAGCCGGCGCCGGAGGTGGGGCTGTGGAGGAACCGCTGCGCCGGCGCGGCGAGGTTGGTGACCAGCAGCGACTCGAAGCGGTTGTGGGTCGCGGGTGGTGCGGGAGGTGTGGTGGGTGTGGCCGCGGTGGCGCTGACGTAGAGCACACCCGGACCTTTGGCCAGCGCGTGGACGCTGTAGCCGGTGACGGGGTTCCAGATGCCCGACACCAGCGGCGCGGTTGCGTTTGTCGTGTTGATCAGCCACAGGCCCGTCGTGGCGGTCCCAAGCGCGGCGGCGTTATTCGACCACGAGGCGAGGGCGGTGTAATTGGTGTAGCTGCCGCCGTAGAGGGTGGTGCTGCGCATCCCCGGCGTGGTGGGGAAGGCGAGCTCGATGATCTTGAACTCGCTGGCGGTGGTGAAGATGTACATCCGCGACGACGAGACGGACATCAGGTGGGTGCGGAATCCGGTGATGGTGGAGCGATGGACCCACGCTGCGGGGTTGGTGATGTCGTAGATGGCGATCACATCGCCCGCTGGGTTCCCCTTGCTGGCGACGCAGGCGAGTGTGAACCCGCCGGAGGCCTCGCCGATCTCCACCAGCTCAGAGTAGAGCGGGAGCTGGATCGTGCCGCGGAGCTGCTGCGTTTCGGGCAGCGTGTAGTCAAAGAGCATGAGCTGGTTGAGGGTGT
>JAUXUZ010000006.1 GCA_030680655.1 Phycisphaerales bacterium | reverse complement strand
GTCGTCGCGCCCGAGCATGGCGAGGGTGTCGAGCGCGTGCGCGTAGCGCCGGGCTTTGAGGTGGTCGGCGAGCTCGGCGGAGAGGTCGGTGGCGCCCTCGAGCGCGGGGGTTGCGTCGGTGCGCTTCAGCGCGGGGCCGATGGTCCAGTTGGCGTCGCCGATGACGGCGATGCGCCACGGGAGCGAGAAGGGGTTGGCGGGCCGGTCGGTCGGCTGGATACGCCCGGCGGCGGCGATGGGCCATCCACGGGTGAGGCGCTGTGCGAACTGGGCCTGGGGGACGAACGCCGAGAGGTAGGGCTCCTGCACGGAGCCGACGTAGCAGAACGTGCCGCGGTCGAGCCATCGCCCACCGACGGCCCACGGGTCGGCGCTGTGAGAGATGCTCCAGGAATGAACGAAGTGCGCGGCGGCGGGGCGGGCGAGGATCGGCGCATCACCGGCGAAGCCCTTGCCGGGCATGAGCTGGAAGAAGTCGCTGTTGCCCATGGTGTTGACCAGGAAGAGGTCGTTCTCGAGCGAGCCGCCCTTGGGCTGCGGGCCGGCGGTCTTGGTCCAGCGGATGGCAGGGGCGAAGCCGCCGGCGGTCCAGTTACGCCAGTCGTCGATCGACTGGGCGGGGCGGTCGAGGACGGCGGTCTGGATACCGGCGTCCTGCAGCGACTTGAGCGCCTCGGCGGGGTTGTACTTGCCAAACTCGCCGCTGTGCTCGTAGCCGTTGAAGGCGACGGCCGAGGTGGTGGCGAGGAAGACCGCGGACATGGCGCGGTAGGCGGCCTGCGCGGCGGTGCCGGGGATCTGCGAGGCGAATGCCCAGCGTTCAGCGCGCGGGCCGCTGGTGTTGCGCCCGATGATGTCGGTGAGGGCGAGGGTCTCGCCGGGCTTGGCGACGAGCTGCACGATGGGGTTCGACGGCGCATCGCTGTTGCCGGCGGTGACCTTGAACGGCGTGTTGAAGCAGAGGGTGACGGTGTCGATCTGGTCACCGAGTGCGCTGAAGGGGAGCTTGCGCTCGGTCAGCTGCGCGGTGATGGCGCTGGTGAGTGCGTCGGCTGCGGCGAAGGTGATGGTGCCG
>JAUXUZ010000553.1 GCA_030680655.1 Phycisphaerales bacterium | reverse complement strand
CCGGCGTCGAGATCGTCGAGTGACTTCTGCGCGACACGCAGGGCCTCGGCCTGCATCACCGAGTCTTTTCGGAACTGGTCGATGGTGACCGAAGCTGCTGCGCGGACGATTCCGCGCCGGACAGAGCCGAAGACGATCGCCTGCTCCGCGTCGGGGTGGATCGCGCGCGCGAACTCGTAGACCCTGTCGGGGTCACGCCCGTAGGAGACGCTGACGATGGCGTGCCCCATCCCCAGGTCGCCGGTGAGCAGGAAGCCGTCCTGGATCGGGTCGAGGTTGTTGCGCCCGCTGCGCGAGAGCGTGGTGTCGTCGGCGTAGCGCGAAGCGCCCGAGCCCGCCGGCCAGAACTGATCGTTCTCGGTGATGTTGCGGTTGCCGGTGTCGATCTTGAGGATGTCGCCCATCGGCTGCGGCAGCGAGAGCTGGAACCCGGGCGTGAGGTCGTTGGCCTGCGCCTTGCCGAACGCGACGCGGATGCCGCGTTCACCTTCCTTCACGCTCTTGAGCCCGCTGAAGAGAAAGACAACCACCAGCACGACCATCCCGAACTGCAGAAAGCGGTAGACGACCTTGAGCGCGTCGCCCAGCGCCTGGGTCGATTGATCGGCCCCGCCGCTGCTGCCGCTCGTGTCGCCGGCCGTCGCTGGCTGGCGCAGCTGCACCGACGCCGGGCGGTTGCGCACCAGCGCGGGGCTGGCGGCGGGCGGCTTCGACTGGTCGTCTAGACCGCCCTGGGGCGGATTGGGTGGGAGTTGGCTCACCGCTTCGCTCCGGTGTTGGGCTTGTCGCCCGTCGAGTCGTTGTGCGGGGCTGGCTGCGCGGGAGTCTGGGGCGCTCCGTTGTTGAGCGGCGGGATCGTGCCGCTGCTGAGCTGCGCCTGCACCTGGGGGTTCAGGAGTTGGAAGCCGGCCATGCTCAGCGGCAGCACCAGCGTCGTGCGGACGCTGGTGGCCTCACGCAGGAAGCGCAGCTGCTGCAGGAACACGGCCAGACGCGGGTCTTCTTTCTGCATCTCCAGATAGACCGCAGACTCTTTCTGACCTTGGCCGTTGATGACCTGGGCTTCTTTGTCGGCGAAAGCCAGGATCCGCTGGGCGTCGCCGCTGGCCTTGTTGCGGATCGTGGCAGCCTCTGTCTCGCCACGCTTGCCCTCAACGCCGGCGAGCTTCTCCTGCGTCGCCTGCATGCTCTTGAAGACGGCCTCGGTGACCGCCTGGGGGAGTTCCATCGATTCAATCCCGATCGACACAGCGGTGACGCCGCTGGCCTCTAGCGCGCTGCCGGCGCCACCGCTCTTGAGCGTGGCGAGGATGCGGTCCTCCAGTTCGCCCAGCTTCGAGCCGGACGGCCCGGCGTTGAGCAGGTCGGTGAGCTTGTAGCGGCTGGTCTCGGCCAGTGCGCTGCGCAGCTTGGCCCGCAGCGTGTCCTCCGCCTGGCGCACGTGGTCGATCTCGCGGGCGCCGCCGATGCCGTAGCTGCGGAAGAACTCCAGAGGGTCGGTCACCTTCCACACCAGGTAGGTCTGCAGGATCACCTGGCGGTTGTCCGCCGTCGCCAGCGTCTCCGACTTGGTCTCGGTGAACCGCGCCCGCGTGTCGTAGGTGATCACCGACTGGATCGGGTAGGGCCACTTGATGCCCAGGCCCGGCTCGGTCACCACCGACGCTTTGTTGGCACGGCCGAACGTGGTGACGACGGCGGTCTCTGTGAATCGCACGGTGTACGTCGTCATAAAGGCCAGGATGGCCAGGACGACGATGGCGGCGATGACGATCCGGAAACCTCTTTGCATGACTGTGTCCAAAGTGCGAGGGGGAGCGAGAGGCGGTGAGGAGGGGACGCGAGAACGAGACGGACAGGAAAGAAACCGGGAACACGGTGACCGTGGCCGCTAGTTGCCGTCGGTCGGCGAGAAGCCGGTGAACCCGCTGGTGTTGAGGTCCTTCAGATCGAGGTTGATGCGGCTGCTGGGGTAGGAGTCGTCAACGATGTACAGGCGAGAGTCCTTGATGACGCTCGCGAGCGTCTCAAAGTAGCTGGTCGCGAAGTAGAGCGAGGGGTTGGCCTGGAACGCGGCCAGGCGCCCGGCGTACGACTCCGCGGCGCCGCGCTGCGACATGTGCCTGGTCCAGCGCTCGGCCCGGGCGTTGGCCAGGTTCGAGCCGACGGCGCCGCCCGCGGCGTGCACCATCGCCTCGACCTTGGCCTCTTGAGCCTGGACTTCCGCGGCCGAAGCGCCGGCCTGCTGCAGGCGGTAGAGCGTGTCGAGCTCGGCGGAGATCGCCGTCGCCGCCTGCTGCGAACCGGCCGCGTTGATCAGCACGTTGCTGGCGTCGAGCGTCGCCCGCTGGACCTCGGCGTTTGCGAACAGCTGCCGCTGCACGACGTTCTCGTACGCCGACGCGGTGTCCTTGGGCGGGTGCACGCCCTCGATGCCGCAGAACACGGCCTCTACGCCTGTCTGCGCGTCCTTGAGCGCCTCGGTCACCTTGGTCCGCAGCATCTCGGAGGTTTCGACCCGCTTGGTGCTCAGCAGCTCGTCCTCGTCGAGCGTGCCAAGGTAGCGAACGACCTCGCGCCGCGCGATCGCCCGAAGGAACTTGTCGCGCGTCTGCGGGGTCGCAAGCTGCTCGTACTTCTCAAGGTCGGTGATGCGGTAGATCAGCGGGACCTCAACGACTAGAAGGGCCAGCGACTCGTCAACGTTGGCGGCCGGCGATGCGGCCGGGCCCGTCACCGCGGCGGCGCGGGTCGATCGCACGATCACCTTGATCTCGTCCTTGATCTTGTGGTCGTTGGTCCAGAGGATGTGGTTGAGCGAATCGGGCGGGCGTGTCGTGCCCAGGTCAACCGTGTGCAGGTGCGTCGTCGCCGTCCGCTCGATGCGCTCGATCGGCCAGGGGAGGCTGAACTTCAGGCCGGGGCCGACCTGCTCGATGCGCTTGCCAAGCCTGACCCGCACGCCCTGCTCGTCGGGCCCCACGATCGTCAGGCACGTCATCATCCAGACCACGCCGGCCGCGAACAGCACGAGCGTTCCGAGCGAACGGCTGACAAGCCGGTAGGCCCACGAGCCGCTGACGTCCACGCCGAACTGGTAGCCGATCGCCCCGCCGATGTTGCGAGCGATCTGGTCCGGAGCCGCGATCGAGCCCAGCAGCCAGGAGTCAACGGGCGGGCGGGGCAGCTCGCCCGGCTTGCGCGGCCGGTAAAGGTTGAGGAGAAAGTGGACCAGCACCTCGGCGCCGAGCACGATCGAGGCAATCGGGAAAGCCACAAGCAGGTAACGGCTCGCCCGCACCGCGCCCAGGACTTCGGCGAACTGGCCCAGCGCCAGCGCGAGTCCGAAGAGGCTCGCGGCGACGGCGACGCTCGCGCCCGCGCGCAGCGGAGACCAGACCGGGTTCTTGCTCATCCCGCTGGTGAACCGCGCGAAGACAAAGCCGACCACCGCGACACCGAGACCGAGCGAGATCGCCCAGCCCTGGTTGGGGATGCCCGCGTACTCGTCGAACCACCCGCCGTGGGTGGCGGCGTTGGCCGCCTCAGCGACAGAGCCCGACAGCGTTCGCGTGACCTCTGTGTACTTCCAGATGCCCATCGCGATCAGCGCAAGCCCCACGGCGATGCTGACGGCGGGGACCACCACCTTGTGCATCCAGGCGAGACGCTTGGCGTTCACCCGCAGGTCGTCTGACATCGTGCCGAAGACGCTGCTCTCGCGCGCCGCCGAGGCGTCGAGGCTCTCGGCCTCCATCGCTTCGATCCGCTCGCGCCGATGCTGGTCGAACACGATCGCCAGCATCACCCACACCGCCGAGGTAATCAGGATGTACAGCGCCGCCGTCTGAGCCGCATGGTCGCCCTGCAGCGGGCGCCCGTTGAGCATGCCTCCCATCAGCGAATAGACCAGCAGGGCGAGGCCGAGGGCGAGTTGGATGCCTAGCCCAAGCAGGCTTGTCGCTGCGGCACGGGCAAATGAACGATGGTCGCCTTTCATGCAGGTCCTCGCGAAGCGGGCTTCCAAGCGCCCGTAGACAGCCAGCACCCCGCCCCAGAACGGGGTCGGCGGATGCGAGGGGTATTCTCGCGAGTCGGAGCCCTCTTGTCCAACTCCCCGAAAAGTGGGGGATCAGAGGGCAGGGACTCCGCGCGAGACTTCCCACGGCCGGGCACGGTACGCGGAAGAACGCGGCGCGGTTCTACCGAATCGGGGCGGACCAGCCATCGCGCACATCCGCTGCGCAATTCTGGCCGTACTGAACCCGCTGCATTCTGCGGGTCGCTACGGATAAACCCGCCCTGTCGGATCGTCTGAACGGTCCCCAGTCGGGGGCACGCCCGTTCCCCGCGCTCGCTTTCCCCTATCCTCCGCCCGCCAATGTTCTTTCTCCCATTCATCATCGCGCGCACGACGTTCCTCGAATCTGTGCGTCAACCGATCACGTTCATCATCGTTGCGATGGCGGCGATCCTGATGGTGCTGCTCACCGCCGCCACCGGTTTTACGCTGTCTTTCTCGGAGTCTGGCGAGGTTTCGGGCGACAACAAGCTGCTGCTCGACTTTGGTCTCGCCACCGTCATGGCGCTCTCGGTGCTGCTGGCGGGGTTCATCGCCACGGCCACGATGAGCCGCGAGATCGAGAACCGAACGGTCATGACGATCGTGAGCAAGCCGGTGCCGCGCCCGGCGCTGGTCATCGGCAAAT